>CAYPOY010000017.1:14804-28872 GCA_964412395.1 uncultured Anaerolineales bacterium
CCCCCCCTTCCTCCCCCCAATGGGGAGGCGCCCCCCCTTCCTCCCCCCAATGGGGAGGCGCCCCCCCTTCCTCCCCCCAATGGGGGGGAAAGAGGGGGGGGCCAACACCACCAACCCGTGGAAAGCGATCTGGAATACCCCCGTCGTCTGGGTATACAAGGTCAGAGCGTTCAGGACAGCCATGCCAATCCAAAGACGCCATCGCTCCGGCCTCTTTAGTGCCCGGACCAAGAGGAGCGTCGCCAGCAGGCCAAACAGGGCCTGAGATGCATACATCCGGGCATCCTGGCTATGCCAGACGTAGAAGGGCGAGAGAGCCGCGAGGAGTCCAACCAGGAGCCCGGCCCTATGCGAACGGAGGTCCTTTCCCATCCGCACGAACACAGCCACAGCCAATGTGCCCATCCAGGCTGAAAGAGAACGGGCTGAAAACTCTCCCAAAGCCGGCCCGCACCTACCCAGTAGCAACGAGAAGGCCAGCAGATAACTGTGGAGGGGAGGGACCACGTCCCGCGAGGACCAGTACAGCGTCTCGGTCGGACCAAGACCGGCAACATAAACAGCATATCCCTCGTCGTACCAGAAACTTTGCTCGTCCAGCCGGTAGAGGCGGAGCGCCCAGGCCAGGAGGATCAGCCCAATGGTCAGGAGGTACCAGTGCGCCGCTCGCTGATTCAGCGCAGCGGGAGGGGCGCAGGCCGAGGAGGCCACCAGCTTTTGAAGCAATTTCAGGCTGGTTTCGCCTTCAAGATCGTCGGCGGCAGACTTCCGAAGTCTTAACGTCATTGAGACCTTGGCTCTTTTGTTCGGTTTGGACACTACCCCCGGATAGGGACAATCCACTCCAGGCAAACAACATAACCACCCACAGCACAAGCCAAACAAAATGCTCAGGGGTCGCAGTCGCTTTGAGTTGCTGCACCACGATATTGTCCGTGATACTCCACACCCTTTGCTGCAATGTCAGTCCACTTCCGGAAATGGTGTGAATTGTGATGGTAGGGTCAACAGCTAACGCCGCTACCTGTACCAAGGAAGCCGGTAGAAATAGGAGAATATTCAGGCGCGGGAATTCTACAAAGTAGTGCGCTACGGAAAATGCGACGACTGGGAGGACGGGAATCAGAAGGCGGGGGCCGTAGGCAAATCCCCCTTCCCATTTGCACCACATCGAATGGAAAATATAGAAGCCAATACTCCCCATGACGATGCCGCTGCTGCCTTCACAGCGGCCTCGAAACGCCTGGACCGCATAGGGTATCATCAACACCGCCCAGGGAGCAAAGACGAGCAGGCTGCGCCCTGGGGCGAACAGGTATCCCAAAAGCCCTGCAACCTGAGGGGAGAAGCCTGAGCCGCCATCGCTGTACCCAAATTCAAGGAAATCTCTGTACCTGATCCAGTTATACCCCGCCAGCATAGCAATGACAACAGCAAAGACAGCACCCACCTTCACCCAGTCTCGAAAGGGGTGATGCCAGAGCCAAACAACCCAAGCTATGCCAAACGCTAAGGCGGACGGGCGGAACAGTGCAGCGCCCCCCAACCCAACTACGGAAAGCCAAAGGGGCACGGATGATTCAGGGCGCATCGCACGCCTTGCCGTCATGGCTGCAAGTAGGATGCCCAAAGCAGCCCCTATTTCTGAACCAAACCCACGCACCGCAAGCCAAAGCGGCGAAGCCAGAGCCAGCATCATCCCTGCCAGCGTTGCCGCATCGCTGCCGAATCTTTTCCCCGCTTCATAGACAACAAACCCAACGACAAGGCTGCCCAGAAACACGTTGGTGAACTGTGCTAATGCCGCCCCGGCACCAGAATCCACGATTGGATATCCCGCCCACACAAAAGGTTCCGTTTCGGGGAACAAGGTCTTGCCAATGCCGTAAAGCACAGCCACAGTCACCGTCTGCCCCAGACCGTACTTAGAATAAAGGAGCCCGTCCCTTCCGTGGCGCCCAATATTCACCCTTTCGTCAAGCCATTCCATCTCAGGGATAGCAAGAGTGTGCCTGTCCCACAGTGCACCCGCTGATGCCAGCGTTGCTGCGTCATCTGAAGTTTGGATGCCCCAATGGGCGAGGCTAAACATGAACAGACACAGAATTCCCCATAGAAATGACTGCTTTGTCGCTGATTTCAAGGCCGCATCCCCCCTACAGGCCCCCCCCTCGGTCCCCCCCACGGGGGGGAGGAGGCCACCATCGTCACCGGCTCCCTTGCCCGCACCGCTCGGTCCCCCCCACGGGGAGGGGAGGAGCCTGCCCTTTTCACCTGTCTTGTGCACCGCCTGACTACCTTGACAATGTCACATTGCACAGGTGCTCTACTCCAACGCTCTCAGCCCCCGTCCCCGGGGGCGGATCCGCAAGGGAACTCGCCCGTGGAACGCCCCCGAGACAGGAGCTTGGAGCGATTTAAGGTTAATAAGCTCCCAAAGAATGCCGCCGTCTGGCGGGCGATCCGCTCCCAGGTAAACTCCGCCGCCAGCGCCGTCGCTCCCGCCTCCAGCCGCGCCCGCAGCGCCCGATCGGCTGCCAGCCGCGTCACTGCCTCCGCCAGGCCTTCTGGATCCCGTGGCTCCACCAACAGCATGCGCTCTCCATCCTGCACCTCCGGCAGCGGCACCGCCGGACGGGTGGTGACCACCGCTCGCCCGTGCACCAGGCAGGCGTGCAGGGTCCCGCGCCGGAAGGAAACCCCGTCCCGATACGGCAGCACACATATATCCGTTGCCAGGAGAGCCGCCGAGGCATCCTCAGGGCACGTGTAGCCGGTCCAGTGGACCCGCCCCCCTATGCCTAACCCAGCGATCAGGTTCTCCACATGCTCCGCATAAGCCCGGTTGGTGAGGTCAGAACTGCCCACCCGCCCGCCGATCATCAGCAGGTGAGCCGACATCCCTCGTTCCACCAGAAGAGCCAGTGACTGTATCAGTTCCTCGCCCCCTTTGCTCTCGTTCAAGAAGCCAAAGTAGCCTAGCAGGAGGTCATCTGGCCCCACCCCCCAGCAAGCCCGCTCGGCGTCCCTGTCGTACCCCGACGGAAGGGTAGACGGGATGTTGCTTCCAATGGCGATCAGACTCAGACAATCGGGAGGGATTTCCGCCTCCAGCCGGAGGTAATCCTCCCGGTTGGTGACGATGACCCTATCGGCCCGGCGGGCCAGCATCCGCACTATCTGCCACCGCAGCGGCCCGGCCTTGGGGAACAGATAAGGCGCCTTCAGGTCGTGGAACGTCACCACCACCGGAGGTCGGCTCTGACGACGAGGTGTGAAATTGATCGCCGGGTGCATCCCATACGCCGCGGCCTGGTACTGCACGTCCAGCACCTCCAGGCCCAACTCCTGCGCCAGCGCCAGCACCTGCCTCCAGCATCCCCATCCCCACCCCTCCACCGCGCGATGCACCACCAGATTGGAGATTGGAGATTGGGGATTGGGGATTGGAGATTTCGTCGTAACGATGTGCACCTGGTGCCCCAACTCCACCAGCGCCCGGCCCAGTTGCGCGGTAAAGTCCCCCACTCCGCCCTGCATAGGAGGGTACTCGCCGGTGATCAACCCAATGAACATTGTGCGCTTAACCTCAATACTGCCAGGATTAGGCATCCGTAGCCCCCCCCACGGGGGGGGAAGTATCACCCTCCAGCGGCACAAACAAAGCATTGTCCCCCTGCACATCCGCCACCGGCCACCGCTCCGCCGTGTCCAGCCAGTAGGCACCTGTCCGCAGCCATACCTCCGTCCCTTCCGGTGGTATGGGGAAGCGATGCTGCTGTACCACCACGTCCCCGGCTGCCAGCACCACTGGCGAGACCCCCAGCCCATCGGCTATACCCAGCACCGCCCCGTCCCCGGCAAGCATGTGGGCCATAATGGACAAGGGGCGGGTGATTGGCCCCTCCGTGACCTGCCACCAGGTTTCTGCCTCCAGCGTCTCTCCCTGCGAGTAGACTGCCGCGCCCAGAAAGGCGAGAGGACCGTTCAGGAGTAACGGAGCTGTGTGGAAAGCGACATTTGTCAGCGCAGCAGGGGGCACATCGGCAGGAGCCACGCCTACCTCCAACAACGAGGGGATGGGGAGGACAGCACCCTCCCATTCATAGAGAGCGAACGCAGGCAGAGTCCGGTATCCCCACTGACGGTAAGCCAGTGGAACATCCCTGCCATTTACAACTAAATGCCGGGCTGCAAAGACGTCCACAGGCCGGGCAGGGTCAAGATAGAGGCGTTCCCTCAAAGTCTCCGGCTGCAGGATTGCTCCGTGCAGTGCGTACACTCCCCGCGTCAACCCAAGGTCGGGATAAACCCAACTCTGACTACAATCGAAGTGAACGGAGCGCAGGCCAAGCTCCCCGAACCCCTCGGCGACAGCATCTTCATTCAGCGGAGCCGCAGGAACGGTACATTGCGCCAGCCAGGTCGGGGCTGACGTGGCGTCCACGTGGTAGTAGAAGAGGGTGCGAGCGATCACATCATCCGGGGCATGGTAACGGAACCAGGCAAAGTTGTCAGGCTCGACCAAGCCCAACCCCCTGAGCGTGTTGGCGCTGATCACATAGTCTCCCGGCTCAGGGAACAGCCAGGGTCTCAGCATCGGGTCAAGTACGTAATGGAGTGGTGGCAGGGGTTTTTCCCACAACTCGTAAGGGGCGACCCCAGCGTATCCCTCAAAGCCCGAGTAGCTGAAGGTTAGCGATTGTTCTTCTCGGAACGTTCGCAGCGCTTTCCAACCCTGCCCCCAGTCGGTGTTGGAGCTCCCCAGATAGCGCCATCCGTTCTCCGGGCCACCGACCATCTCATTGAAGAAGGCCAGATTGTAGGGATAGACCCGCATCGTGCCCACGACGTACCAGAGCCCCAGCGCCACGATACCCCACCGACCGAGCCGAGGGAGTCGCCCGCGAGCACGCAGTAAGCGCTGCCATATCCGTACAGTGCCACCGGCTATCAACAGGTACAGCATGGGATGAATGGGAAGCATATGCCGGTATCCAATGTTGGGCCCCCAGGTTATCGCTACAATCATATATAGGGCGGAGAACAACCCTAGAACTTGTAGTTTACGCCAGTATTGACGTTCGTGCAACAATGCGCCTGCAGCAGGAAGCAGGGCGATAAGCAGCGGCAGCGGGTTCTTGATCAGGAACGCCAAGGGAAAGTACCACAACGATCTTGGGTGCTCATGCACGGGATTCGCGTGGTGGAGCACTCCCATCCAATGCCGAGGAGCTGGCATAGGGATGGGGGGCCATCCAGGGATCGTTCCCACCGTGAAGCCATACATAGCCCACAAAGTGAGCAAGGAGAGGATGCCCATAAGTAAGGTCTGCAGCATGGTCTTCATCCAAACGGAGGAGCAACTGCTACGCCGACGTAGCCCGATCAAAATCGCCCAGCCTGACCCGACTGCAACCCATAAGATACCTGAGCCCTTTGCCAGCATCGTCAGGCCCAGGATCAAGCCTGCGACAGTAGCCCGCCTCCAATTGGGCACTTGCGTCCATCGCCAAATGAGATACAGCCCCAATGTGCCCAGAGCCGTGACCCCTACGTCATTGGTTGCCAGCCGACCATGCGCCAGGAGCGTGGGGTCGAAGACGAGTGTTCCCAAAGCCAGAAGGCCAGTACACTTGCCGCACAAGTCCACCCCCCAGCGGTAAACCACCGCTGCTAGTAGGACAGTCAGCAACGCTGCCGGTATCCGTGCCGTGACTTCGGCGCGCTCCAGCGCGCGAGTCAAGAATGGCGCAAAGGCCTCGACGTACCGGAGCTTGTCCTGCTCCCAGCCATCCAGGGTTTCCAGGGGAATGTCTGGATCGCCAAGGTAGAGAGGAAGAGCCTCCCAGGCATCCACTAACAATGGATGCCCTCGCAAGGGAACGGTCCAGGACGCTCCCCGCGCCAGGAAAGCGTAACCCGACGTAAGGTGCGAGGGTTCGTCAAAAGTAAAGGAAATCTGTCGTGCACCAAATGAGAGGAGCGCAAAAAGAACTAACAAAAGGACCAGAGATGAAAACGGCACGACGAAGCGTGTCATTGGATCACGCCACGTGTCATTCATCTCCACCCCCACGAAACAGAAGATGTCTTCTCAGACCCCCCCACGGGGGGGAAGGAGCCTGCCCTGAGCTTGCCGAAGGGCCCAGCAGGGGAATGGTGTCCTCAGGCAACCGTTGGCCCGTACCATCATACGCTGGCAAGCGCACCAGCGTTGCCGGATCGTACATCCCGACCCGCAGCCACGCAGAGAGCGTGGGACGGCAGGGTAGAGCCTGTGCATTGCTCATTGTTGATTGTTCATTGTTCATTCTTATGGTATGTCGGTCCACGACGATCTGACCAGGGAGCCACCACGAAGTCGGATACGCGCCATCCCGTGGAGGCCCGTCGTGCTGGCCCAACAGACAACCTTCCTCGTCCACCAGATGCACATAGACGGTGTAATCCGCCTCGGGGACCCGCTCCGCCTGCCAATACAGAGTCAGTTGCAGTACCTCTTCCCCCGCCTCCTGGCTCTGCTCCAGGTCATAGCCTAACAATCGAACGCTAGGGCCAAGACGGCATTCCCCGCAATCGGCAACGCAGGCAGGTGAAGGAGATGTTGAAATGTCTCGCATCCGCCACGGTCCCAGAACAACCATATCGCTGTTGTAGTCCGCCAGCGCGACGCGCGTCCCCGCATCGTCCACCAGGCCCATCCGAATCCAGTACAGGCCAGGGGCAGGTGCCCATTCGGAGATAGACAGCCGGTGTACCTGGCGCACGGTATCGCCTGCCTGCCACAACTCACTGGGGTAGAGCGTCCCGCCCAGCCAGACGTCTTGCTCAGCAACCTTGCGAGTGGGATCTTGTGGTCCCAGTTGCACCCACGCCCGATAGCGCCGGTTCGGGGCCGCCAGCGTGTGCCAGTACAGGGTCAGATGAACCTGCCTGCCAGGTTCCATGTCCCCCACGACAGTCTCGTAACCGGCAAGCTGGACGCCGCCCTGGAACGTCACGCCCACCGGTTGGGCCGTGTCCGGCATCCCACCCGGGAGGCGCGGGGTGGCGTAGGCAGGGCGCAAGTAGCACCACGGCACGACAACGGCGAAGAGAAACGCCAGCCCCACTATCACGCCGAGGCCCCAACGAACTACCGCCCATCGCCTCCACTGAGAGAGCCCCCAGGCGCTCAGTACACCAACGGCCGGCAGGGTAGGGAACAGCAGCCGCCCGCAGGGCGCACCAGTGGCTATCGCCCAGCGCACAAACCCCGCCGCGTTCAGGACAAAGGCCAGCATCAGCAGGACCAACCCACGCCTGGTCATCGTCGGCTCACGCCACAGCCCCCCCCCTCGGTCCCCCCCACGGGGGGGAAGGAGCGTGCCCTGAGCCTGCCCTGAGCCCCTTAGACCCTTTGGGTTTCGGAAAACCCGAAGGGTCGGGGGAAGGAGCCTGCCCTGAGCCTGTCGAAGGGAACTGCCGGGACAGCTCGCCACCACGATACCTGCCAGCCCAGCCAACATCACCAGCCCAGCCACCGCGTACATCGGCGGCTCAACCAGAATTGGCGCCCAGCCAAAGGCCGCCCAGTAGGAGCGCGCGGTCATCAATAGTTCGGTCAAGCCAAAGTTGGTCAGCGGGATCTGGCTGGCAAAGTGTGGCTCCAGGCCCAGGGGGTCACCGTACAGGATAGCGTTGCGCCCATACCACCAGCCTCCCACCACCAGCGCCGCTGCGAGAAACGCGCCGCCATCGGCCAGTACCTTGCGCCGTGAGAAAGGGCCTGTCCTGAGCGCAGTCGAAGGAACCTCCCCTTGTTGCCAGACCACGGCCAGCAATCCCAGCGGCAGTAAAAGCAAGGCACTTTGCTTGGTCAACAGCCCCAGCCCCACCAACCCACCCAGCATCGCCCATCGGCTCCAGGCTGCGCCATCACGCATACAGCGCAAGGCACACACGAGGGAGAGGCTGAATAGAGCGTTGAGCAGGTTATCGTTGGTCACACCGGCCGAGAGGGCAACGAATTGCGGGTTGAGGGCCACGAACGTCGCAGCTCCCAGCGCCAGAACTGGCCGATCGGGCCACAGGAGACGGGCTAGCACGTAGGTGCATAGGACCGTCACCGCTCCCAGGCCCAGCGAAACGAGACGCAGCAGATACGTCGCCCTGACAGTGCCGCTCTGAGCCAGCGTCTCCTCCGCCCGATGAGCATAGAGGTTCTTGTTCCAGGGGTCGCCATTGGGCTGCGGCGCCCAGCCCGCCTCCCAACTGGGGCTGGGCACCAGCAGGTATGGCAGATCGTCCATATCGGCCCATGGAGATGGGGTGAGCAAAGCAGCCAGGCTGTGGTAGAGCGGCGGCGCGCAGTAAAGCGGCGGATCGTGGTATTCCAGAGACCGTGCCATGTCCGGCCCGGTAAATACACGGCGATAGGGAAAGACACGGGGCGGCAGTGTCCGATACACATCCCAGTAGTGCACAAGCGAGAGATGTGACCATTCATCGGGTGACTCGAAACAGGGCGTCACCAGAGCGTAGGTCACCCCCAGGCCAACAAATGCAGCCACCAGCAGAACCAGCAGCCGGCGGGTGGTTATCTCATCCATCATCTGGTCCGCCACTTCCCCCTTCCCCTTTCCCCTCTCCCCCTTCCTCCCTCCCCGCGCCGCAACTTACTGCACAGCACTTGCCGGTAGGCAGCGATCCGCTGAGCTCGCAGGGGCCGCTTGTGACCCAGCAGCCACTTGGCCCCCTCCAGCCCCAACTGCCAGGCATAGTTGCCCAGGAGGAACAGACGCAGTGATTCCGCTGCAACGCACCCATGGTACTTGCGGAAATACCGCACCTTGCTGGTCTGAAAATGAATGTGCTTTGCGGCGACCACCTGCTCGCTGCTCTTGCCCCGGTGGTGGATGATGCGGGCCTCCGGCAAGTAGACCACTCGCCATCCAGCCTCTCGGAACCTCCGACACCAGTCCAGTTCCTCCGAGTACATAAAGAAGCCCTCGTCCATCACCCCTACCTGCTGGATGGCCTCCTGGCGGGCCATCAGCGCCGCCCCGTCCACCCAGTCCACGTCCTGCGTCGCGTCGTCGGGCCGATCGAGAACATAGTAGCGCTCCAGCAGGCCCCGTGGAGCGTAGGGGCAGCTTCCCCCCTGGAGGGGGGACCGAGGGGGGTAGGGCCGAAGCCAGGTGGACTCGAAGAAGGCGGTCAGCAACGTAGGGAAGCGACGGCGGGAGGACTGGACGCCACCATCAGGGTTCAACAACTGCGGGCCAACCACTCCCACATCGGGGTGCGCATCGGTGAAGGCAACCATCGTCGCCAGGGCGTCATCTAGCACCTCCGTATCCGGATTCAGCAGAAAGACGTACCGGCCCCGGGCGACGGCAATTCCCTGGTTGTTGGCGGCCGGGAAACCTCGATTATCGGCGTTGGCGATGAGGTGCACGCCGGGAAACTCCGTCCGCACCATCTCGACGCTGCCATCGGTGGAAGCATTGTCCACGACGATGACCTCAAGCATCGAGCATCGAGTATCGAGTATCGAGCGCAAGCATCGCCGCAGAAGATCGCAGACATTCCAATTAACAATGATGATAGAAAGGTCAACCATCGCCACAGGGAAACCAGGGATCAGAAACGACAGCGCAACAAACGCCAGGCGTTGTCCGCCGTCGCATGCGCCACCACCTCCGCCGACGTCCCTCGAGCGCGGGCCACCGCCTCGATGACGTATCTCACGTAGGCAGGCTCGTTGCGCCGCCCTCGGTACGGCACCGGTGTCAGGTAGGGACAGTCGGTCTCCACCAGCAGCCGCTCCAGCGACACCGCCGCCGCCACCGCCCGCACCCCGGTCGCCTTCGGAAAAGTCACAGGCCCGGAGATGCCGATGGAGAACCCCAACTTCAGCACCTCCTCCAGGCGTTCTAGCCCGGCCGAGTAGGAATGGAGGATACCGCGCCCCCCCTCTATCCCCCCCACAGGGGGGGAGGTCACCCCACCCTCAGTCCCCCCTCCAGGGGGGAAGCGACCCCACTCGCGCAGCACCGCCAGCACGTCGTCGTGGGCCTCGCGGCTGTGGATCACCACCGGCAGACGCAACTCCGCTGCCAGCGCCAGTTGGTCGGCGAAGGCCCGCCGCTGCACCGGGCGCGGCGAGAGATCGCGGTAGTAATCCAGACCGATCTCGCCCACCGCGACCACCTTTGGGTGACGGGCCAGCGCGCGCAGTTCGGCCAGAACGTCGGGCGTGACCGTCTTGGCGTCGTGAGGGTGCACGCCCACAGCAGCGTAGATGAAGTCGTACTGCTCTGCCAGTGCCACTGCCGCCCGGCTGGAGGCCAGGTCGGTCCCCACGTTCAGGATGGCGACCAATCCCGCCTCTCGCGCTCGCTTAATTACTATCTCCCGGTCGTCGTTGAACTGGGGAAAGTCCAGGTGGGCGTGGGAGTCAATCAGGTCAATCATGGAAGATTGCCTCTTGGTCGCCGACGACAAAGTTCAGACGGGTTTCCATCTCCGTGATTAGTACCTGGACACCCACCCGGTCCAACACTCCGTGTGTCCAGAGAAGACGCAATACAGCAGGTAAACGAAGACACCGCACACCCAGATGCCAGAAACCTTGTCTCCGGCACAAACTCGAGCAACTCGGGCTCATAGTACACGCTTCAGCGTGCCCTTCCTCTCCTACGCCAGCCCTGCCAGCATCAGCCCCTCCTCCAACAGCGGTTTGACCTTGCTATCGTCCGTCGTCTCGCAGTAGACGCGGATGATGGGCTCGGTGCCGGAGAAACGGATCAACAGCCACCCCCCGTCCTCCAGCACGTATTTGTAGCCATCCAGGGTGACGATCTCGGTGACCCGCAGGCCCGCCAAGGTCGCTGGACGAGCCGCGTCCAGCCGGGCCTTCGCCTCCGGCCGCCGCTCCGAGGGGAAACGGGTGTCCACCCGGTCATAGTAGTAGGAAGCCCCCAGTTTGTCGTACAGGTGAACGATCAGTTGGGAAGGGCTCTTGCCCGTGCGCACCATCAGATCCAAGAAGTAGAGATTGCCCAGGATGCCGTCGCGCTCCGGGACGCTACCGTGGAAAGCGTAGCCGCCGCTCTCCTCCCCACCGATCATCGCGTCGGTCTCCAGCATCCTGGGACCCACGTACTTGAAACCCACCCCCGTCTGATAGACCGGCACGCCATACATCTCCCCCAGTTTCTCCAGCATCGAGGTGGTGGAAAGGGTCTTGACGATGGGACCGCGCTCCCCGCGCACATCCAGCAGGTAGTAGGCCAGAAGGGCGTAGACCTGCAACTGGTTGATGAAAGTCCCGTTCTCGTCCCCGATGCCCATACGATCGGCATCGCCGTCCATGATCAGGCACACATCAGCCCCCAATTCGACTGTCTTTTGCAGCGCGACGTCCACGTTGGGAGGGATCGGCTCGGGGCGTGTCATCTCCGGGAAGAGGGGGCTGCGCACATTGTGGATCTCGGCCACCTGCGTCTTGCCGCCGCTGAGGATGCGCGGGAACCAGCCCATGCCGTTGCCCCACATCGGTTCGACCAGGACATTGAGCCCTGCCTCCTTGATCGGCTCAATCTCCACCAGGTTCCCGATGTGCGCCAGGTAAGCCGGCGCCGGGTCCCAGATCACAACCTGCCCCTTTGCCTGGGCCTCTTCCAGCGACACCCGCTTGACCTCGCTGATGGGCGGGATAAGCGCTTCGATCTCCCGCAGGCCGTCCGGCGCGACGGCCGCACCGTGCTCGTCACGCACCTTGAAGCCACAATCCCAGGGCGGGTTGTGGCTGGCCGTGATGTTGATACCGCTGGCGCCCCCGCGCTCGACAATCGAATAAGAGATTACTGGCGTGGGTGTGGCGGTGTCGGTCAGCCAGACGCGGAAGCCGCTGGCAGCCATCACCTCAGCGGCGGCCGCCCCGAAGTGCTCGGCGGCAAAGCGCTTGTCGTAGCCGATCACCACGTCGCTGTCTCCCTTGCCGTGGGCTGTCAGATAACTGGCGAACCCCTGTGCGCAACGGCGCACGTTGTCAAAGGTGTAATCCTCGGCGATGCGCCCTCGCCAGCCGTCGGTGCCAAATATAATCGCTGTGTCCGCTCCCATTACTCTCTCTCCTCCGCCTGCGCTTTATTTTCACCACTACCAACTGCGTCCGGGCCCTCGTCCATCTGGAACAAGGAAGCCAATCGTTCTGTAACAATCCGAAGCACCTGCGCGGCCAACTCCACGGCCCTCTGACTGTCAGCAGCGGTATACACTTTTGCAGGCACTCCGCCCGGCAATCCGTTGGGATAACGTGTCGGAATATAAAAGCGATCCAGAGGAGCAACGCTGATCGGATCAAGACCAAAATCAGAATCGTGCTTGAGGCAAAGCTCTGCCAAATCGTGGACTGAATGTCCGCGAACCGATCGTAGCCCCTGCCCATACAAAAATGCCTTCAGCGCCTGTTCGGCTGCCTGTTGCGCCCAGAAACACGCAGCAAAATGATAACCGCCTCGCACATTATACCGCACTACATCTAAATTGGCGTTGGCTTGTTCCAGCCAACGTTTTGCTTCAGCCCGTGCCTCTTTCCTCACGCCGCTCCTTTCATTTCCTTTGAGATGAACCCGTGTATTTTGAGAGACCATGCCCTGGCCCCGCTCGTAGATAACCACCCCTTCCGCCAACGCTCGCTCGATGAACGGATTGCCGCGCGCTCGCATATCAGACCACTCAGTTGGCGTATAAACCAACAAGTCCACTGCCAGGCCAGGGGCGACCGAAGTCGGAACGTCGCTCAGCCGGTCGAAGAACCGCTCCTTTGTCTCCTGAATCACAATGAGGTCCAAATCACTATACTCGTCAGCGTCACCACGGGCATAAGAGCCAAAGAGGATCACCTTCTCCGGGGCATAGGGGAGCAGGTTCCCGACCAGTTTCTTCAGCCGGGGATCACCCAACATATACCTCATTATTCAGACATGCTCCTTTGGGGATGGGTCATTGGTCATCTGCCACCAGCGTGTTCTCCTTCTTCAACAACGCCAGGTCAGCATCCACCATCATCTGCACCAACTCGCGGAAGCCGATTCGAGGCTCCCAGCCCAGCACCCGGCGCGCCTTGCTGGCGTCCCCCACCAGCAGGTCCACCTCGGCCGGCCGCATAAAGCGGGGATCCTGCACCACGTACTCTTGCCAGTCCAGGTCCGCGTACCCAAAGGCCTCTTCGCACATCTCACGGATAGAGTGAGTCTCCTCCGATGCAACGACGTAGTTATCCGCTGTGGGCTGTTGAAGCATCAGCCACATTGCTTGCACGTAATCGCCGGCGAAGCCGATGTCACGGCAGGAATCCAGGTTGCCCAGGCGGAGATCACCAGCCAGCTCTAGTTTGATCTTCGCCACCCCGTGGGTGATCTTGCGCAGGACGAACTCCAGACCCCGGCGGGGGCTGGTATGGTTGAAGAGGATGCCGGAGCTGGCGCAGAGGCCATAGGACTCTCGGTAGTTGATGGTGATCCAGTGGCCATAGACTTTGGCGATGCCGTAGGGGCTGCGGGGGTAGAAGGGCGTGTTTTCATTCTGGGGCACCTCTCGTACCTTGCCGAACATCTCGCTGCTAGAGGCCTGGTAGAAGCGGATGCCCTTGTCCACCGTGCGCACCGCCTCCAGGATGCGGGTCACACCCAGCGCCGTCACCTCGCCGGTGAAGACCGGCTGCTCCCACGAGGCGGGCACGAAGGACTGGGCAGCCAGGTTATAGACCTCGCCTGGCTGGTGCTCCTGCAGAATATTGATGAGAGAACCCTGGTCCAGTAAATCGCCGGAGGCCAGCGTGAGGCGATCCTGGATGTGCTCGATGCGGGAGAAGTTGACGGTGCTACTCCGCCGCACCATCCCGATAACCTCGTATCCCTTATCTAGCAGGAACTCGGCCAGGTAGGAACCATCCTGGCCGGTGACACCGGTGATTAGTGCTTTAGGCATGAATCCTCCTATGTCTTGTGTGTGAAATACCTCTCAGGTACGTGCTTCAACACGATTGCTTCCAGCATGTCCAGATGTTGCAGAT
>CAYPOY010000018.1:0-28870 GCA_964412395.1 uncultured Anaerolineales bacterium
AGCCGACGACCGAGTTCAGCCCGCCCAGATAGACCATCGCCAGCACCTCGCTGAGTTTCTTGACGTCAAAGGTGCCTGGGTTGATGTAGCCCATCACGTGGGCGAAGAGCCCACCCGCGACTCCGGCCCAGAAGGCGGCGAAGAGGAAGGTCACCATCTTCGTGTGGCGGGTGTTGATGGTCATGGCACCGGCAGCGGTTTCGTCATCTCGTACAGCGCAGGCCGCCTTGCCAATCGTAGAACGCGTGAAGTTGTAGATCGTCCACACGCAGATCGCCGTCCAAGCAAACACGGTGGGTAGATTGGCCCACTTCGGCTGGTTCATGAGGCCGCGAGGACCGCCGATGATTTCCAGGTTCTCAATCACGCTCTTGACGATGAACAGGAACGCCAGGGAAATGATGGCCAGATAATCACCTCTGGTTCGGAAGGAGGGGATGGCTACCAACAAGGCTCCCACAGCGGCCACCAACCCGCCGCCGATCAGCGCGAGGGGGAACAAGAATGGCCCCAGTGCCGGGGGCAGAAGCGGAGCCCCGAAGACGTCGTCTTGGACAAAGAACAAGACGGTCAAGATCGAAGCGACGTAGGCCCCCATCGCCATGAATCCAGGGTGAGAGCAAGAAAACTCCCCCATATAGCCATTCACCAGGTTCAGGCTGAGGGTGAGGATGATGGATATAAAAATGAAGCTCAGAAAGAGCATGCGGTAGGCGCTGGTGCCGCCCCACAAATGCAGCGTGGCGTAGAGTAATCCCAGGTGAACGACCAGCGAGACCCAGAGTGGGAACCTGTCGAGAAGCAGTTTGGCCAGCCTGTTGGCCAGGGGAGCGCTCAAGCGGGCGACGATCAAGGTCGGCAGGGCGTAGACCAGGAGGACGTAAGCCACCGCACTGGGAATCAGCACAGGCTTGGTCAGCATAATCCGCAGGCCGAACAAGCCGGGGATGCCGGACAGGCCGAGCGCTCGAGCCAATGAACGGCCCGCGACTTGCTCGATCGCCATTGCAATGAAGGTCCCGAAGAGCCAACCCAACAGTGGAATCTGGGCTAACTGCGACCGGACCCTCACGAGCAACGTGTTTCTGGCTATCGCTTCTGTGGGTGGTACGGTGCTCCCTCGCACTTCCATCTTGGTTTCTCCTTATTCATTGATCATGTACATGCAGCACCTCGTGGCTACCTCAGATCACAGCCTGAGCTGGGCACTGTAGGGCTCACCGAAGAAACCATGTGGCCTGAAGGTCAGAATGATGAGGATGATCGAATAGGCGATCACATCGCGTAGCGTAGAGGGAAAGATCGCAGCCACAAATATCTCAATGAACCCCAACAGGAAGCCAGCCAGCGCCGCTCCCAGGATCGAGCCTCTTCCCCCCAGGATCGCAGCCACGAAAGCCTTCCACCCGATCAGCAGGCCCATGTAGGGCTCAAGGACAGGATAGGCGATGCCGAAGAAGATGCCTGCCGCAGCCGCCAGGGCTGAACCGAGGCCGAACGTCAGCGCCGCAATCGTGTTCAGCGGCACCCCCATCAGGGGGACGACGACGAAGTCGTAGGCCATGGCCCGCATCGCCATGCCCCACTTGGTCCTGCGTACAAACTGATGCAAAGCGAACGTGAGCAGCAGGGAGAGGAAGATGATCATGACCTTCGTGTTGGTCAGCATGACCGGACCGAGTTGATAACTCTGTGTCTCGATCAAGATGGGAAAACTGCGCCGTTGGGCGCCCAATAAAGCCAGGTTGCCCGTCTCCAGGACGATCCCTATCATCAGACCGGTGATCGCAGCCGAGGCACGAGGAGCTCCTCGCAGTGGTCTGTACCCCACCCTTTCGACGAGCATCCCCACGAAAGACGTCAGGAACATGGCTAGGATAATGGTCAACACGAGGATCAACCAGTTGGGTAGGGCAATGATCCCCAGCGAGGCAAAGGCTACCAGTCCGCTCGAGATGAAGAATCCAATGTAAGCTCCGACCATGAAGATGTCACCGTGGGTGAAGTTAAAAAGCATCAGGACACCGTAGACCATGGAGTAGCCCAGGGCGATCAAGGCGTAGAAACTGCCCCACTGCAAGGCGGTTAGCAGGTGTTGAAGAAACGTAGCCAGAGTCACCTATGCACCTCCCTTGGAAGATTGGTAGGTTGGTAAATTGGTACATTGGTGACCGGTAGACTCAGTAGATCCGCATTCTGAGCAGAGTGGGCTCCCACGCCCACGAATCGGCGGCGTGGGAGCCACCTTTGCTAATGGTTTTCCATCTGGCTGGTTACCAGTCTACCAGTTTCCCAATTTACCAGTTTCCCATCCTATGGGCAAGCCGACTTGTAGAACTCGAACTCGTGAGCTTCGTTGATTTTGACGATGACCGCGCACTTGATAGGGTCACCCTCCTCAGTGAAGGTCATCTTGCCCGTGATCCCGTCAAAGTCCTTGATATTGGCCAGGGCATCGCGGATGCACTTGCGATCCGCCGCGAGGTCGCCGGTGAGATTGCCGCAATCCTCGATGGCCTTCTGGACGATCAGCGCCGTGTCCCAGGTCAAAGCCGCCACATCATCCGGGACATAGCCATACTTCTCAGTGTAGCGGTCAATGAACTCCTTCGTTGCCCCCTTGGCCCCGGCGGCGGCGTAGTGAGTTGAGAAGTAGTACCCTACGCAGTCGTCGCCGCAGAGCGGCATCAGCTCCGCCGAGCCCCAACTGTCGCTGCCCACGATGATCTGTGTCAGCCCCAGGTCATGGGCCTGTTTCGCAATCAGGGGAACCTCGTCGTAGTACTGGGGGGTGAAGAAGAACTCAGCACCCGAGTCTCTGATCTTGGTCAACTGGGTGCCAAATTCTCGGTCTTTGGTAGTGAAGGTCTCGAAGGCCACCACCGAGCCAGCGCCATGGATATCCTCCCAGGCCGCCTTGAAGAACTCGGCCAGGCCCTTGGGGTAGTCGCTGGCCACGTCGTAGAGCACCGCCGCCTTGGTGAATCCGAATTCCTCAGTGACAAAGTTGGCCACTACTGGCCCCTGGAAGGGGTCAAGGAAACAGCCGCGGAAGACCCAGGGCCGATCCAACGTTGTGCGGGGGTTCGTAGACCAGGGGCTGATGCACGGTGTCTCCTGGGCGTCCGCGACCTCCCCGGTGGGGATGGCCTGCTTGCTGGCATAGGCGCCGATGATCGCCAGGACCTCGTCCTCCACGCACAGCTTCGTCGCCGCAGCAGCGGCGGACTCGCCCTTGGACTCGTTGTCCTCGTGGATTACTTCGACCTGGTACTTCACCCCGCCGACGTCCAGGCCACCCGCTGCCTCGATGTCCTCGAGCCACATCTCCAGCGAATACTTGGCTCCCTCCCCCACCTTGGGGATGTCACCGGTGAGGGGGGCGACGTCGCCGATCTTGATCACCCCATCGTAGGGGGCCGCACCACCTCCCCCGCACCCTGCAACGAAGACGGCCACAAAAGTCAGTGCTATGCCCAGACTCACAATCTTCTTAGTCATTTTGTCCCTCCTCCTAATGATGGTTGCCGGAAACAGTTGCCAGAAGTCGGTCGTTATGTGTTTTTCCTCTTTTCCCACCTCCTTTCACCTGTTCACCAGGGCCTTGAACGGGCCAGATTCTGACATACCTCACACACCAGGCTCCGCCAAGGCCTCACGAGGTCAAAAAAACCTTCGCTCTTGCTAGTCATCTCTCGACGTACCGCCCACACTCGCGGTTTTGGGAAAGTAATGCTTCAAGATATGGACGATAACTGAACAATACTATCAAGCTTTTCCAACAAGAGCGAATCTTACAGCCGGGCAGATTGTACCCTGATTTCTAGAGAATGTCAAACGAAACCAGGCCAGCACGATAGATGTTCCTGTGGAAAGCCTTGTTTGACAGATTGAACAGTTGTTCGTACAATGCAATATGTCTGCCAGGCCCGCCTGGGACGGCGCAGGATGCTCACGTCCGTGGGATAACAAATCTCTTCCCGTTGCTCAGTATAGCCATGATCAACCGACTCCGAACCCCAGCCGCTTTGATAGGGACGATCCTGATTGTGGTTGCACTGGTTGGCATCGTTAGACTCCTCTGGGGTCTTCTCCCCATTGCAGTGCCTCCTTCGGACATGGTCTTGGTCCCCGCCGATGAATTCATCATGGGCAGCCAGGAAGGCAGCCCAGATGAGCGGCCGGTCAGGAGGGTGTACCTGGAGGCCTTTTACATTGACCGATATCCCGTCACCAGTGCCCGGTATGTCCAGTTTCTCAACGCTGTGGGAGGCCCGGCTGGCCAGTGCGGAGGCCACATCTGCCTGGACACTCAGGCGGAGAATCCGGACAGCCGCATCCTGTACCGGCAAGGGCGTTATGTGGTAGAGGCAGGATACGAGCAGCACCCGGTGACCAATGTGAGTTGGTACGGAGCGCAAGCCTACTGCCGATATTACGACAAGCGGCTGCCCACCGAGGCGGAATGGGAGAAGGCGGCGCGAGGGACCGATGGACGGGCCTACCCGTGGGGCGACAACCTTGACCCCCACAAGTTGAACTCTGATTGTCGGATAGGCGATACTACCCCCGTGGGGAACTACCCGACTGGGGTCAGCCCATACTGGGCCTATGACATGGCCGGCAACGTATGGGAGTGGGTGGCCGATTGGTACCGGGCCTACCCCGGGAGCCCGTACCAATCCCCGTTTTTCGGTGAAAAGTACAAGGTAGTGCGGGGCGGTTCCTGGAACCACCCCGGCAGCGACGCCCGCACTACCTGCCGAGACATCGCCCATCCCGCCCGCCGCATCCACGTGGTGGGTTTCCGCTGCGCTCGCGAGCCATAAGCGGCAGACGGTTGTTCACGCACCTCTCGATGGGCGTTCCGCGTGAGGTGACGGGTCGCCCAGGCCAACCACGCGCAGCAATGCTTCGGACATCTGCCGGCCTCGCAGGGCTAGAAGTGAGCGGGCCTGGTTTAGCGGCCAGTTCTGTCTCCAGGCCACGACCTCCCGCTGCATCGCCGCCAGGTCAGGATGGAGCGCCGGAGGAGTATGGGGGGCACTCCACTCGATCAGTAGCGCGGCCTCCCGCAGAAGATTGGCGACTAGCGGGTCGTACTCCGGGCAGGAGCAGCGGGATGAGATCCGGGCCAGGGTGGAGGCCAGGTTCCCCAATTGCTGGGGCCAGGCCATCTGTTGATACCGCTCTCGCAATGACTGCCGGCTCATTCCTGTGCCTCCATAAGTCGCCGCACGATGGCTTCCACCTGTGTCTGCAGATCTGGATCCTGAATCTCCATCCTGTAGTTCTGCTGCCGGGGGCGGATGTTAATCAGCGCCTCCAGTCCCACTTCGCCGGTATTGGGATACCAGTCTGCCCCCCAGACGTCTTCCTGTCGGCTTCCATCTTTCAGGAGAACCTGTTCGCAATCAGCGTGCAGTTCTCCACCGCCGGCCAGGATGCCTCTCCGCGCATCCACGGCCAATTTGATGAGCAGCCCTCCGAAGGTTTCTGACATTTCGGCGACTTGCTCCGGCGTAGCGGGCTCCCGGATGATGTGAATCATTCCATCGCACCTCCAAGTAGCATTCCTTACCCGTACCTCCTTAAACGAACCGGTGCACAGCCGCTCCAGCGTCCCCTTGATCTTCTCATAGGCAATTGGACTTGAGCCTAGAGCAGCGTTTCGAGCAGTGTGTACTCCAGGCCGAACGCTTCGGCGACGCTGAGATAGGTGATCTTGCCTTTGTACGTGTTCACCCCCTTTGCCACGGCGGGATCGGCCTGGATTGCGGCCTCAGCCCCCATGTTAGCTAGCTTGACGGCGTAGGGGAGGGTAGCGCTGCTCAGGGCATAAGTACTCGTGCGCGGCACGGCCCCAGGCATATTGGCCACGCAATAAAGAATGACACCATCCACCACGATAATCGGGTCGGAATGGGTGGTGGGGTGCGTGGCCTCGACGCAGCCTCCCTGGTCAACCGCTACGTCTACGATCACGCTGCCAGGAGTCATGGTGCTGATCATCTCGCGTGTCACCAGCTTGGGCGCTTTGGCCCCTTTGATGAGCACTGCCCCCACCACCAGATCGGCCCGTCGCACGGCTTCGGCGATGGTGAGGGGGTTGGAACTCAAGGTGGTCAGTCGCCCACCCATCACCTCGTCGAGGTAGCGCAGCCGGTCGAGGTTGATGTCAATCATAAAGACTTGCGCACCCATTCCCAATGCCATCTGGGCTGCGTTGGTACCAACCACACCCGCGCCGATGATGGCCACGTCGGCCGGGCGCACGCCCGGGACGCCCCCCAGGAGTTTGCCACGACCGCCATTCATTTTCTCCAGGTAATGTGCGCCGACCTGGATCGCCATCCTCCCGGCCACCTCGCTCATCGGGGTCAGCAGAGGTAGGTGGCCGTTGGGCAGTTCTACGGTCTCGTAGGCGATGCCGGTCGGCCCCCGCGCCATCATCTCGCGAGTCAATCGCTCCTCCGCCGCCAGGTGCAAGTAGGTGAAAATCACCAGGTCGGATCGCATAAACTCGTATTCGCTGGGCTGTGGTTCTTTGACTTTGACCACCATCTGCGCACTCCAGGCGTCGGCGTTGGTGGGCACGATTTTGGCGCCGGCTGTTTCGTATTGCGCGTCGGAGAAGCCACTGCCTTCGCCAGCGTTGGTCTCGACCCACACTTTGTGCCCGGCTTCCACCAACTGGCGGGCTCCTCCTGGCGTCATAGCCACGCGGTACTCATTATCCTTGATCTCCTTCGGCACTCCAACGATCATTGTTGAACCTCCCTAAATATGTATTGTGTGATGTGCGATTGCGTGAAACGTGATGCGTGCGCTTTTCACTCCTCGAATACCAGGTCTGGGCGCTCGCTCCAGATCAGTTCTGCGACACCCTGGAATTGGTCCCTGACTACCAGCGGGATGAGGAGGATGCTCTCCCCGCAGCCATTTCCTTTGTCCTCGTGATAGCGGGTGGGGATCAGGTCGCCGGCGCGGTAGCGGGCGTACATCTCACGGATCCGGGCTTGCGACTCGGCGTTGTGGCAGTCCAGCAGATTGGTGCCGACCAGTGTCTCGCCCCCCCTGGTGGCATAGTGCTCAATGGCCAGGTCATTCATAAAGACAATGTGGTACTTTTCGTCGGCAACGGTGACCGCCGCGCGCAATCCGCCAAACAGCGTGCCTAGGTCAGTCAAGTTGATCATCACTCATCTCTCTTTCTCTGTCGGCAGAGCCACCACGCGCCTGCACCGATGGCGAGGGTCAGCAGGCCCAGGCCAGCGGCGGCGGTGGCAACTGTTTTCGGTTCCATCCCCGGCATCACCGCACCACGCAGCCCGGCCTCGGCCCCGTATTCGGCGAACAGGCGACCCCACCTGGTCTCCAGCGCCGTCTCCACCCGTTTGCGCCCCACGAAGGGATACCAGTAGACGTTGTGGTAGAAGTTGCTGGCGAAGTAGGACCAGGGGACCAATGGCGTCCGCAGCAGCAGCGGCTCCAGCGGGTGCAGCCAGCCGTGGTAGATCAGTTTCTGCCCCCGGCTGGCGAAGGTATCCTCCTGAACGAAGTGCCAGTTCTGAGCCATCACCCAGTCCCGCTCCTCGCCCACGACATCGATCTGGTCGGGGTCGCCCACGCCCAGCCCCATCTCGTGCGCGATGCGGATGAAGGGGATGGAGAGCGGGTCAAAGCCCTGAAGGTGGGCGGAGATGGCATCAATTGCCACCTGGTCAGAGGAGGCCAGGATGATGTCCTTCTTATACCAGCGCATGGCACGGGGGCCGGGGCCGTCGCCGGCGAAGGTGCCGTCCATCACAGCAAACAGCCCCGGATGGATGTCCTGCTGGATCATCAGGAGATCCACCAACGTCTCATGAATTGCGGCGTGAGTCCAGTGGCGCTTGGTGCCCAGGAGGCCGCCGAAGGCGTTCTTCATCGCGCCGGTGATGGTGGTGAAAACGTGCGTCTTGACTGTCGGCAACTGGATGATGTTGCGCCCGATGAGGATCTCCGGGATGTACACCCCTTCGGGATAGATCTGGTCCAGCACCAGGAAGGGCTGCTTGGGCTCGTAGCGCACCCAGTTGTACTGCGGCTCGTAGAGGTGAACGTTGCGCAGGCCATATTTTTCGACGACGTATTTGTGCTTGTTGTTCCGCTCACCCACGTAGGCGTCCACGACGACGGTGTTGTTGTGGCCGGCGATCAGGTTCCGGTAGCCAGCGGTCTGTAGCGCCCGGATCACCCCCTCCAGTTGCCACGGGGCGGTCGAGCAGGCCGGGTACCAGGTCTGCCAGGAGATGTTGATTTTCAGGATTGTCTCTTTGTCCTGGGGCAGGGCCTCCCGGAAACCCGCCAGTTTCATCAGGCAGGCGTAGTCCTCCAGCACCGTCTCTGGGCTGGTCCTGAGGATTGCCACTTTACCCCGGCCCGGGAATTCTTTGCTCATCGGTCCCCCATGAGTGCATTATCTCTGCTGGCGAACTCGACCAGATTTGAGGACCTCGAACTTGCCTCTAGCCTGGCGTGTATAGTCAATATTGTATCATAGCCCAGGAAGAGCGTCAAACTGGCTCTGGCAGCCCTGTGCACCGGGTGTTGTTCTTTCGCATGTCTTGTGTTATCATATCGCTATGCTACGCAAACTTTGCATCCCGGTCTGCGTCTCCGTGACGTTGTTGGCGGCCTGTGCGTCGGCAGCGCCGCCTCCGACTCCCACTCCCACTCTCGCTCCCACGCCCACGCTCACTCCATCGCCCACGCCGATCCCTTCCCCGACCCCGACTGCTACCCCGATCCCGCCGCTGGCGTTGACCATCCGCTGGCCGGAGCAGGTCTCGGCTCTGCAGCCGGCGACTATCGAGGTAGAACTGGTGCCCCCGCCGGGTGTCAGCGTAACAGCGACCGTCAGCGCCGCCGTGCTGGACCCTGAGGAATCGTTGCCCTGCTGGCTATCCGACCTGACGCTGCGGGAGGGGAACCGGTACACTGCCGAGGAGCCGCTGCAACTCCCGCTCGAGCCGCTGGAGGGAGACTGGCGGCTGGTGGTGTACGTGCAATCCACGCTGAGTGTTGAAGGGGAGCGGGCGTTGGTTTTCCGGCCAGTCCCCATCCCTTTTCGCGACTTGATAGGCGTCCTTCCTGCCGGTGTGAACATACGCGTGCCACGGGACTTTGTGGAAGCAGCGGCCCACGGGGACCAGTGGGCCGGAGGGCGTGTGTGGCGCTATGGGGATGGCGAGGTGGCGCTGTGGTGGGCACCCGGCCCTGTTGAACCTCTGCTGCTCAATAACGCCGTCGTGATGCTGGAGGCGACCCACGATCCGGACGAGCCACCCCACGTGCTGGGCGTCGAGGAGACGGAATGGCAGGGCCAGACGGCGTTTCTTTTCCACGAAGACTGGCCTGGGACAAATGGCGGCCCGGCCGAGGCGCTGGTAGTGCAGGGGCCTGACTACTGGCTGTACGTGCTGCGGGTACGGACGACTGGCGGTGAGCATATTCCGCTGCTCATGCGCCAGGTGTGGGAGACATTCACCTTCGCTGAGAGGCGACGGCTATACCAAACGCGCGTGAAAACCGGAACGTAATGCGTAAAACATAATGCGCAGGGTGCGATTACGTTTCACGTTTTACGTTTCACGTATCACGTCCTCGCAGGGGGGGGGCGTTGGCATGGCAGGCACTGCACTGCGCAGATTTCAAGTGCGCCTGGTTAGAAGATGCTGATCGGCGTGCCGACCCGGCGGTTGCTCTGGACAAAGTCGTCCTCGTAGCCGCCGATGGGGTGGACCCAGCGGTAAACCCAGCGGGCTGCATCGTAGGAGACGTTGAGGCAGCCGTGGCTGCGCCGTATACCGAAGTCGTTGTGCCAGTAGGTGCCGTGGATGGCGGTGCCGCTCAGGTCGAAGAAGGTGTTCCAGGGGATCCCCGGCAGGTCGAAGATGTTCCCCGCCAGGGGTGGCCCTCCTGGGTAAGGCCGGTTGCTCATGTGGCGCGAGGGTTGCTTGAGCAGCACGCACGCCTCCCCCGTATGCGTGGCCAGGTCTGTCGCTGCGTCACCTGCGAATCGCCCCAGGCCAGAGGCGACGAGGGTGGTGAACACAACCCGGCTCCCCTCGTAGCAGGTCAACAACTGCTTGCTCAGGTCCACCTCGATGCGCTTTTCACCAACGAAGGGGTGGATGGGGGCCATCTCCGAGCGGGGGATACGGCGCACGTCCTGTGCCAATACCCACTGGTGGGTCGGATCCGTCGGCGGAAATTCGTCGAAGACCTTGTACCAGCCGGTACCCTGCTCGTCCTCAAACGCATCCACGACGTGATAGACAGTGCCGCCGTAGAAACGGTAGACCTGCCTGGCCTGGGGGTGGGGCTCGGCGCGGGCAGCGGTGAAGATCTGGGAGACCTCGCCCCAGAAGCCCCATTCGCCGACGTCCCGGATGAATGGCTGGAGAGGATAGATGCGCAGTGGGAGGACCCAGGCGGAGTGAACGTAGCCCAGGAGGGTCTTGTACCACAGGTCATTGTGGGCGCTGAAGGGAGCGCGTACCTCGCTGAGGATGTGGAAGGACTGGTCACGAGATCGGGTGGTCAGCCGGGTGGCGGACGTGGAGGGTTGGTCGTAAAAGGCGACGGTGTGAATTGCCCGGCCCATCCAGGTCCAGGTGTCGGTGTCCACGTCATCATCGGGTTCCGGCGGGCCGGGATAGCGGGCGCGGGCGTGAAAGACGGGCGAGAGTGTCGCTGCCGTGGTAGTCGCTGCGATCAGTTTGAGTAACTTGCGGCGGGTGATGGCAGAAGGCATGGTGTGCTCCGATCAGGGTGCCCAGTTTCATAGCCCGGAAAGAAACCGTTCACCTTATACTACCTCCCGCATCACCTCGATGGCTCTCTTGATGTCCTCATCGCTGATCCAGTAGTGCGTCACCGCCCGGAAGCGGCCAAGCTCTCGTCCCAACACCAGCACACCTCGTTCCGCCAGCGCGTCCTCCACCTCCTCCGGCGTCTTCGATATCTCCTCCGTCAGCCAGAAGTATAGGATGTTGGTCGTCACCGGGGCAACCTCCACGCCCGGAATCTGTGCCAACCCCTCCGCCAGCCGTTTGGCCCGGGCGTGGTCCTCCGCCAGCCGGCCGGTTATCTGTTCCAGCGCGACGATGCCTGCCGCTGCCAGTATACCCGCCTGGCGCATCCCGCCACCCACGACCTTCCGTGCCCGCCGTGCCTCGGCGACGAAGTCGGCGCTGCCGCACAAGAGCGACCCCACCGGCGCGCACAGCCCCTTCGAGAGGCAGAACATCACCGAGTCCACCTCCCGCACCAACTCCCGCGCGTCTACCCTCAGCGCCGCCGCCGCGTTAAAGATGCGCGCTCCGTCCAGGTGGACCCGCAGGCCGTGGGCGTGGGCAAGACGCGCCGCCTGCGCGGTGTACTCCGCCGTCAGCGGCGTGCCGTTACACATGTTGTGGGTGTTCTCCAGGCAGACCAGCCGCGTGCAGGGGAAGTGGACGTTCTCCTCCCGAACTGCCCCCTCAATGTCCTCCAGCCGCAGCGTGCCGTCGGGTTGGTTGGGGATGGGCCAAGGTGTGATGCCGCCCAGCGCCGCCATCCCGCCCTGCTCGAAGAGGAACGTGTGGCAGCGATCACCCAGGATCACTTCGTCGCCCCGCCCGCAGTGGGTCAGTAGCGCCACCAGGTTCCCCATCGTGCCACTGACGACGAACAGTGCCGCCTCCTTCCCCAGCCGCTCCGCCGCCATCGCCTCCAGCCGATTGATGGTAGGGTCCTCCCCGTAGACGTCGTCGCCCACCTCTGCCTGGTACATCGCCTCCCGCATCGCTGGTGTCGGCTGAGTGACCGTATCACTACGCAGATCAATGACCTTCATTTTTTCACCTCCCAGGTTACGATGCACAGATTATAGTCCTTCTTCCGTTCTGGTCAACATGCCCCGCTTGACCTCTTCGTCAAGTTGCCTATAATCAATACTGTGAGGTTTCTTAGCCGCGAGGGCACACTAGCTGCGCACGTCACCTCAGCGTGCTTTTGTCGGCAGGCGGATGCGCTTCAGCTCATTAAAATGCAAAGTCAGAAAGGAGGATGAATCATGTCCAGAACACCAGGAATTGACGTATCTCGCTATCAAGGCGAAACCAATTGGCAAATGGTTGCGGCTGCTGGATGTCGTTTTGCTGCTATCCGAGCCACAATAGGTGATTACTACACCGATCCACGATTCTACGTAAATTGGAGAGACGCAAGGGACGCAGGTCTACTCGTTACCGCATACCACGTTGTGAAACCTGACTATCCTGCTGACTCGCAAATTGATCGCTTTTTTGATGTCCTGGGCTACAGAAAGGCCGACTTACCGCTTGTCCTGGACATTGAACTGAGCGATAGTTGCAGCCCCGGTGAGATTACCGCCTGCGTCAGGGACTGCCTACAAATAGTAGGGCAGAGGGATGGCCGAAAGCCCATCATCTACACCGCCGGATGGTGTTGGAACCCCAATGTATTACCGTCGTCAGAGTGGTCGGGATACAATTTATGGGTAGCCCACTATGGTGTTTCCGCCCCAGTGCTGCCCGCCGGATGGAGTGAATGGAAATTCTGGCAATACTCAGAAACGGGAGACGTTCCAGGGATTGGCACAGGAACGACTGACCTGGATTGGTTTGCCGGAAGCTACGAGGACTTGTTGGAGTACGCCGGCAAGGGTACACGGCCACGGTCGCCACTCCTGGTTGGGCTGCACGACGAGCTCGGCGGAGAGTGGATGCGCGGCCAGGGCATGCGGGGCGTGTGCCTGGCGCACCGGGCCGTCCAGACACAACCTATCGCCATCAACTGCCTGAACCTGGCACTGTCGGGCGTCAGGGTGCTCGTCCGGCTCAACTGGGGCTACGCCAGCGGCACGGGCACTGTTCCTCCGCCGGAGCACAGGGACGCCTGGGGGGACGCGGTCATTGCGACCATCGCAGCCAGCCGCGACAAAGGTGTGTGGGGCTGGATCATCGGCAACGAGGTTAACAATCCAGCAGAGTGGCCCGGCGGATACCCCAACCCCACCTATGTAGTGTCACCAGCCTATTACGTCGAGCTGTACAACCGCATCTGGTGGGGCGTGCAAGTGGACGACCTGATCGCGCCCGCCCCCCTCGATCCATACAACGTCGTGGCGCAGGAGTTTGGGCAGCCAGCGGATCCGCGCGACTGGGCTCAATACATCTACGCGCACATCGCCGGGACCGACTTTCTGGCGATCCACGCCAAGACTCAAGGCAATACCCCGGCTGAGTGCTGGTCGGATGCCACGTTCACCGATTGGCCGCTCGTAGGCCGGTTCCTACACCTGCGGACGGTCGAGGATCAACTGGGCTGGGCGCCTGCACATTTGTGGGGCAGAGGAGTCTACGTCACCGAGGTCAACCCACAGTGCCGCAGCAGTGGCTCGCTGGGATGGGAGGCGGGGAACACCGAGTGGGTGCGCCAGGCGTGCGCCTACCTGCGCACGCAGCCAGTGGCCGGGGCGACCTTTTACCGCTACGAGCGTGCGGGCGACCAGGTCGGCTTTGGCATTGACAACAACCCGACCATCCTGGAAGCCATCAAGGAGGAGGCATAGCGAGGAAATCAACGTGGAAGTCATCCTGACTCACGAAAACGCAGATTTCGACGCCATCGCCAGCCTGCTGGGAGCAAGCAAGCTCTTCCCAGCCGCTATCCCCGTGCTGCCCCGGCGCATCAACCGCAATGGGCGCGCCTTCCTGGCTCTCTACGGCGCTGAACTTCCTTTCGTCCAACCCGACGACCTCTCCCGTCGCAAGATCCGGCGCGCCATCCTGGTGGACACACAGAGCCTGACCATGCTCAAAGGGATGGGGCGCGACCTGCGGGTGGACGTCATTGACCACCACGAACTCGACCGCGAACTGCCTCCCAACTGGACCTTCTCCGGCGAGCCGATGGGGTCCACGACCACGCTGCTGATCGAGGAAATTTCGGTGCGTTCCCTCAAACTGACCGGTATTGAGGCCACGCTGCTGTTGCTGGGCATCTACGAGGACACCGGCTCCCTTTCGTACCAGGGGACGGTCGCCCGAGACGTGCGTGCGGCAGCTTGGCTGATGGAACAGGGGGCCCGTCTCGCCGTTGTCAACGAGTTCCTTCACCATCCCCTCGCGCCTGAGCAGCGTGAACTCTACGAGCGGTTGCTGGAACAGAGCGAAACCCACGAGATCGAGGGCCATATCGTCATCGTCGCCTGTGCTGAAGCGCCGGAGTTCTCAGAGGAAATCTCGACCCTGGCCCACAAACTGTGCGAACTTCTGGAGCCATCGGCGCTATTCGTGCTCGTCGCCCTGGACGAGGGCAAGCGCATCCAACTCGTCGCCCGCAGCACCACCGACGAGATTGACGTCGCCGCTGTAGCCAGGCACTTCGGCGGCGGGGGACACAAGCGGGCGGCCGCGGCGCTCGTCCGCAGCCGCCCGCTACAGGCAGTGCGCGAGGAACTGCTGCGTCTGCTGCCAGAAGTCGTGCGCCCCGGCGTCACCGTCGCTCAAGTGATGTCCCGGGGCGTGCAGGTGCTCTCCCCCGACGACACAGTAACCGATGCCGCCGAGCGCATGCGGCACACCGGCCACGAGGGGTACCCGGTCGTCGCGGAGGGCCGCGTGATCGGGCTGCTGACCCGCCGGGCTGTGGACCGGGCGCTGCAGTTCAAGATGTCCAATGTCCCTGTCACCCAGGTGATGGAGGTCGGCAGCGTCGCCGTCAGCGGCCACGATTCGGTGGAGCGCCTTCAGCGGCTGATGATCGAGAGCGGCTGGGGTCAGATTCCCGTCGTCGAAGGTGACCGCATCGTCGGTGTGGTCACCCGCACCGACCTGATCACGCTATGGGGCACGCCGCCACAGCCGTCCCAGCGCCACGAGGTTGCCACGATGCTGGAACAGGCCTTCTCAGGCCCGGTGATCGCCCTGGTGCGCCGTATCTCGCAGAAAGCCCACGAGATGGGATTCGTGCCCTACTTCGTCGGCGGATTGGTGCGAGACCTGTTGTTGGGCACTTCCATCGTGGACGTGGATATGGTCATTGAGGGAGACGGAATCGCGCTGGCTCGCTGCATGGCCGCCGACCTGGGCGGCCGGGTGCGCACCCACAAACGATTCGGTACCGCCAAGTGGTTCCTCTCGCGGCACGTCTGGCGGCAGGTCGTCGACCGTGTCCCTCACGACGAACTACCGCCCAGTATGGACTTCGTGACGGCGCGTACCGAGTTCTACACGTACCCCACCGCCCTGCCCCAGGTGGAGCGCAGTTCAATCAAGCAAGACCTCCACCGGCGCGACTTCACCATCAACACGCTCGCTATCCGCCTCGACCCGGATCACTGGGGGGAACTCTTGGACTTCTATGGTGGCGAGGCCGACCTCCGCAACAACGTCATCCGCGTGTTGCATAGCCTCAGTTTTGTGGACGACCCCACTCGTATGCTGCGGGCCGCACGGTTGGAGAGCCGCCTGGGATTTCACCTCGATCCCCGCAGTGAGGAACTGATCGCCGATGGTTTGCCGTTGTTGAAACGGGTCAGCGGCGACCGCATACGCCACGAACTGGAGTTGATCTTCGGTGAGGCTGAGCCGGAACGGGCATTGTGCCGTCTGGACGAACTGGGCGTGCTGGCCTACATCCATCCTGGTCTGCATTGTGACGAGTGGCTGCAGGCCAGGTATTGCGCTATCCGCGAAGGCCTGGAACCTGAAACCTGGAACCTGAAACCTCAGGACATCGCCTTTCTCTATCTAGCTCTGCTGGCATACCGGCTTGGCGATGAGGAGTTGGAGGGGTTGATCATTCGCCTGAAAGTGGGACGTGACGATGGGGAGGGCCTGCGTCTCTTGCCTGGTCTGAAGAATATCTTGCCTCAACTGGGGAAGGCGCGTCGGCCCAGCGCCGTCTACCGCTTGCTGGAGCCATACCCTGCCCGCACCCTGGCTGTGGCCTGGATCGCTACTGACCGCAAGCGGCTGCGGAGGCGGCTGCTGCACTATCAGACGGAGTGGCGACTGGTCGAGCCCGAACTGACCGGAGACTATCTGAAAGCAATGGGACTGAAACCCGGCCCGCTCTTCGGACGATTGCTGGAAACGCTGCGCGATGCCCGGCTGGATGGTCAGGTGAGCACACGGGAGGAGGAGGTGGTGTTGTTGGAAAAACTGTTGGCTGCTGGCGAAGAGAGGGAGACCAGGTGACAAGGCGACAAGGAAACAGAATGGAGGGATGATGAACAGACGGGCTATTGAGGGGCGAGGCCCACTGATGACTGAGGTTGTCGAGGGGGAACCTATCCGCGTCGGTGAGCGCGAACTGGTGCCGATGGTGCGCGTGACGACCAGCGTGCGACGGCGAGCCCTCGTCGGCACCGACCGACTGGCCGGGCAAGGTTGGGGTTTCGTGCGCATGCAGCCCGTCGCGATCGTGGAACGTAGCAAGGGGGGCAAGCGCCGTATCCCCATTCAAGACAGGACGGCCCAGGCGCTCAGTGGATTACTCTTGGCAGCGTTTATAATCCCGCTGCTGCTGGCGGCGGCCATACGCCTGGCGCGCAAGGCGTGAAAGGAGGATGGAGAGTGGAGAGTGGAGGATAGAGAATGGAGGATGGAGAGTGGAGAATAGAGAAATGGAGATCGGAGAGTAGAGGATAGAAGGGAGGAAACTGATGGAAGTGGAGATTCAGAAATTGCTCGATTCTTTAGCCGACATGCGGGAGAAGGCCAACGTCAACGCTTGCTTCGGCGAACCCGTGACCGCCGAAGACCGTACCATCATCCCCGTCGCCAGGGTGGCCTATGGCTTCGGACTGGGGGTCGGACACGGGACAGCGCTCAAGGAAAAAGTCCCAGAGGAGGAACCCTCGAAGGAGGCCGGAGGTGGTGGCGGAGGCGGGGGCATGAGAGCCTGCCCTCTCGCCGTCGTCGAGGTGACACCGGAAGGCACCTGGGTGAAACCGGTCATTGACGAGCAGAGGGTGACGTTAGCCGGAGTGCTGCTCGCCGGTTGGGCCGTCTCCTGTCTGGCCTGGGCGCTGGTCAGGATTTTCGGCCGACAAGAGTGATCATCTGATCCTGCTTTTCGCATCCTGCGGTTATGAATGGAAGCGTCAACTTGTTGACGTCACTGGTGGGCGGAAAGTTGCATCTGCGCAACTGACACCTGTGCCAGGGTCAGCGAAACAAGTTTCGGCTCCCATTCAGGCCAGAAAAGTGCGGAGAATAAGCTGACGGGAGGTAGCATGATGAAAGCATTGATACGATTAGCGTGGGAGGCCCTCTTCCTGAGCGAAGCGCCCTGCGTCGAGATGCGTGAGAGCTCAAATCCAGCGTTGCGCGGCCTGGGGCTTATCGTCCTGGTCGCCGTGGCCGTGGCGTTGGTTGGACTGGCGGGTACAGCGCTGGAATGGGCAACTACACCCAACATGCGCGACATCCAGGAGGCCGTGTTGGAGGGTATCCAGCAGATGCCCTGGTACCAGGAGCTACAGAGTACCCCCGAGTTCCGTGGGAGGTTCCAGCAGCAGTACAAGTTGTGGTGGCGCATCTTTCCGCGGATGTTCGGCGCGCCGGATATTGCCAGCGCTGCGCTGAGGATCATCCTCTTACCGTTGGGCTTAGCGCTCACGTGGTTTCTGTACGGGCTGGTGGCCCACCTCTTCGCCCGGTTGCTGGGCGGGCAGGGAGGCCTGGGTCAGACACTGGGCTGCACTGCGTTAGCGGTCGCACCCCAACTGCTGAACATGGCCACGGTCTTTCCCTACCTCGTCATCGGTGGGGTGGTGGGCACATGGACGTTGCTCTGCCGCTACGTAGCGCTCAAGACGTGCCATCGGTTAACCTGGGGCCGGGCCCTGGCGGCGACGTTGTTGCCCTACGTCGCTTTTGCCTTGTTGGTCTCATTCTTCGCCTGCCTGGGTAGTGTGGCCACGGCTTTAATCTTCGGAGGAGGTGCACAATGAGAGAATTGCTTCAACTTGCCTGGGACGCTCTGCTGTTCAAACACGAGGCCTATGCGCAACACGTCGCCTGCGCCGATGTGCTGAAGCGCGGACTGACGCTACTGGTGCTGGTAACACTATTGGCAGGCGTGGTCTCACTCATCGTCAACGTCGTCGGCGACCTGCGCCCGATGAGCGCCGAGGCCCAGCGGCGAGAGGCAGAGGAGGGCATCCAGGAGTTCACCGAGTACGTGGACACTATGCGGCAATTCTTTGACGTGCCGCCTGACTTCGAGGAGCAGATGATTGCCTATATGCAGGCCGGGATGGGGATCGGTTTCGGTATTGAGGCGCTGCCGACCCGGCTGCCCAAACCCGTGGGGAGGGTATTACACGACCTGGGTGCTTTTCTATCGCTGCCTTTCCGCCGGCTGGCGGGCTGGATCGGGTATGGCATCTGGGTGCTGCTGGTCGTCAAACTGCTGGGGGGCCGGGCGACGGCATCTCAAATGCTGGGTGCAACTACCCTCTACGCTGTGCCACATGTCCTGGACATCCTGGGTTTTGTGCCCTGTCTCGGGGGGATGCTTGGGCTGGTGGCGATTGTATGGGGCATCGCCATCTACGTCAAAGCCCTGGCCGTCGCCAACGAGTTTAGCATTGGCCGGGCCACCATTGCAACCGTGGCGCCGGCACTGGTCGGCGGAGCGTTGGCACTGATGGGCCTGTTGGTGCTCTTCATCCTGGCGTTGGTGGGTAGTGGGTAGTCGCCATCGTCCGATTGAATAACTGGCCTGCTTGTGGTATAATCTGTTGCACACTTGCGGCAGGAGGAAACCATGAAGCCACCGCTTGATCCCATTCTCATCCACATTACCCCGGACTTTGGCATCTACTGGTACGGTGTCCTGATCGTCGCTGGCGTCATGCTGGGTGCCCTGTACGCCGCCTGGCGGGCCAGGCAGGACGGTGCAAACCCTGACCATGTCTGGAATGGGCTCATAGCCGCCATCATTTTTGGCATCATCTGCGCTCGGCTCTACCCAGTCTTCTATGAACCATAAGGCGGGATGGTGGGATGGAGATCATAACGCCAGCACCCCCTCGAGAGACTGTACATCCGGCAGGGCGGCCTGGGCATCTACGGCGCTATCGCCGGGGGCATGCTGGGGGTGCTGATCTATGCCTGGCGCGCTAAACTGCGGCCGCTACAGTGGCTCGACTACGGCGCGCCGGGGCTGGCTCTGGGCCAGGCCATTGGTCGCTGGGGTAACTTCATCAACCAGGAACTCTACGGGCCGCCCACCGATCTTCCCTGGGGCTTGATTATTGACCCGGAGCACCGTATCGTTCCCTACAACGATCTTGCCACCTATCCGCCTGACACCCTCTTTCACCCCACCTTCCTGTACGAATCACTGTGGTGCCTGCTGCTGTTCATCACCCTGGCATTGCTCGCGCACAAGATCAAAGACCGGCTGTTGGAAGGGGACATCCTCCTGAGTTACATCGTAGGTTACCCGCTGGGCCGCTTCTTCATTGAGTACTTCCGCCCCGATGCCTGGATGATCGGCCCCATCGCGGCCGCGCAACTGTTCGCCATTGTCTGCGTGGTGGGAGCGGTGACTTTGCTGGTCGTGCGACACGCCAGAGCGAGAGCTGCTGCACCGATGGCTGAGACTGCTGAGGCGGTGCCGGAGTCGGAACCAGACTCGGAAACTTGATGCGGGATACTGGATACTGGATGCTCGATAGCCTGATGGAATGTATGGACCGGGTTGCGCAACTGACGGCAAGCCACGTAGATAGTTACCTGGGGAGCCTGATGCCACCAGGCATTGGGCTCTTTTCGTCCCACGATTGGGAGGACGGCCAATGACGAGAGGGGCAGACCTCTATCGCCTGCAATGTCTGGATAGTGAGGGAGACGCGAAGCAACGTCGCCTGGCTGAGGTAGAGGCTGCGTTGGGAGAGAGCGAATCGCTGAAGCAAGCACACCGGGCATTGGAAAGCGCACAGGCGCTGGCCCAAAGGTGGGCGCTACGACAACGCGATCTGGAACTGGAAACTCAGGGAGTCTCGGACGAAATCTCACGCTCCGAGCAGCGGCTCTACGGCGGCGTGGTCAAGAACCCCAAAGAATTAGCAGACCTGCAGGCAAAGGGCGCCGCGCTCCGACGGCGACGGCAAAAACTGGAGGATGACTTGCTGGAGGCGATGGTTAAGCAGGAGGAGGCAGAGGCCGTGCACGCTCAGGCTCAGAAGCATCTCAATGAGACACAAGCCCATTGGTCGGCCCAGCAGGCAGACCTGATGGCCGAGCGGGAGATGCTGCAGGGGAGGCTAGCAGAAATTGAGCAGGCGCGGGCGGAACTGCTGCCCAGGATCGAGGTCGGAGATCTGGCTGCCTATCAGGCCTTGCGGTGCAGAAAGGGTGGGCTGGCTGTAGTCCAGGTGCGCGATAAGGCATGTGGTGTATGCGGTGTCGCTGTACCACCAAGCCTGGAGTGGCAGTTGCGGCAGGAGGGACTGGGCTACTGCGGTAACTGTGAGCGCATCATCGTGCGTATATGATGGCCGATGGTAGAAATGCCACGGCCTCTCTATGGCAGAGAGGCCGTGGCCTGCGAAAGGAGGGTAACCACAAACAGCCTTTGATGTGGGTTTCGGGGGGGGCGGGCAACCAACCCGTCCCAGCATCGTCCTCATTTTAGCGCATAAGTGGCCCGGTGTCAATAGTACTAATGTACCAGGGTACTAGAGTACTAATGTGCCAGTCACGCGTTCCTCGGCGCAGTTGACATTTGCGCCAAATCTAATTATTATATGCAAAAGTTTCAACCAGCGCTAGATCCGTCTGGTCTTTGGACATGGAGGAGGTGAAGTTGTGGGGGAGCGAATCCTGCTCATTGAAGATGATGATGCCTTGTCACGCATGATGCGTATCCAACTGGAGCATGCCGGTTATCAGGTCACAGTCTGCCAGGATGGGGCGAGTGGATTACAAGCGGCCCACGACTCAAATCCGGAACTGGTCCTGCTTGATATCCTCTTACCCGACATTGATGGCTGGGTAGTCTGTGAGCGGCTGAAGAATATTACTGATGCCCCAATTATCTTCTCTACCGCGCTGGGGTCTGAGCGGGATGTGATCCGCGGCCTCGAGCTGGGCGCTGACGACTACATGATCAAGCCTTTCAGTTACAAGGAACTTCTCGCCCGCGTCAAGGCCGCCCTGCACAGGGCGCGGCGCACTGCCTCTCACAAGGTGACTTATGAGAGTGGACGGCTCTTTGTAGACCTGGAGATGCGCACTGTCAAAGTGAGTGAAGAGCGCATCTTTCTTACGCCGTTGGAGTACAAACTCCTGGCAGTCCTGGTTCAGGAGGCCGGACACGTGGTCCCGCACGAGACGCTCCTGCGCCGTGTATGGGGGCAGGAACATGAGAACCGACGCCAATATCTGAAATTGTACGTCTGGTACTTGCGTCAAAAGATTGAGGCGGATCCTTCCAGCCCCAGGCTCATCCTCACCGAACGGGGGGTTGGGTATCAACTGGTTGCTCCTCAGCAAAAGTGTAAGTAGTGCCTCCAGGAACGAATTATGCTCTGCACCGTCCGCTCCACTATGCTCTATCTGTTGGGGCCTGCTCCGGCTCCTCAACCCTGGCGATTTGACATCGTGTCAGCACTGATCGGTGTGGCGGTAGCCCTTCTACTGACCGGACTGGCTTACCACTTTCGTGACGCGGTGCGCCTGGGTTGGGAAACCATGGTGGCCCCGCTGGCCCGATTGTATCATCGCCTGCAGGCTAGCTCTGAGGCTCGCTACCGTGAACTGGTGGCCACGCGGGTGATCTCTCTCATCGTACCGACACACATGGTCTCATTGGATGCTGTCTTCGTCGAGCCAGAGTTGTTTTCCCCTTCCCCTCCTCCTCAATCCCTCTCCGAGGTTGAACTTGAGCCTGCCGGCCCTCGGGTCTTGCCGCTGCGCCGGATACTGAGTGGACACTCTCAGTTGGTGATCCTGGGCACTCCTGGGGCGGGGAGAACTACACTGCTGGCCTACATCGCTCTCGTGTGTGCCCGCGCAGTAGGAGGCGATGCTAAGGCCGGAGCGACGCTGGAGATGGTTCAGGGGCGATTGCCACTCTACGTGCTGCTCCCGGCGATGGATTGGGACGAAACAGACAGTGAGAGTGGCCGGGAGAAAGATGGGACAGAGATACTCCTCACCGCAGCGGTGGTCGCCATCGGGGGCAGCAGCGGGATGGTGCGCCCCTTGCGTCAGCGCCTGGAGGCTGGTCAGGCCATCGTGCTTGCCGACGGGTGGGACGAACTGTTGCCACAGCAACGCCAGCAGGCAGCAGCGTGGTTGGCCGAACTGGTCAACACCTCGCCAGGAAACCTGTGGCTGGTCGGCGCAGGGACGCGGGGCTATGCGCATTTGACTGAGGTGGGCTTCGTTCCCCTGACACTGGCAGCGTGGGGTGCCGGGCAGGTAGAGACATTCGCGCGGCTGTGGTTGGAGGCACACACTCCGGCTGACGAGCCCCTCCCCGTTGCCCTCCGCAAGTTGGTAGCCGGGCTGCACCGTGCAGCGCAAGCGGGATCCTCCCCGTTGGAGCTGGCGTTGCAGGCATTCGTGCATCTTTCGGACGGACAATCGCCGATCAAACGGGCAGCGCTGTTCGACCGCGCACTGGATTTGCTGCTGTGGCAAGAGGAGGAGTCCTGGTTGTTGGCGGCTTGCCGGACGACATTGGGACAAGTAGCGTCAAGCCTCCAGCAGGAAGGGCGTGCGACCACGAGTCGTGAGGAAATTGATGCTACCGTCGAGTCTGTACTTCCCCCTCCTGAGGAGCGTCCGGCACGTGCAGCTGCCCACGTCTTCCGCGCGCTGACCGGCGAACGAGGATTGCTTCGTCAGGTGGGCCATAATCGCTACGCTTTCGCCCATCCGCTCTGGCAAGCGTATTTGGCGGCGCGCCAGTTGGTCGCCGTTGATCCTGCCAGCCTCGTCGAGCGGATGGACGATCCCCGTTGGGCCGAGATGCTGCGCTTCTGCGCCGAACTCGGCGATATAGGGCCGCTGGTGGCAGCATGGCTGCGCAGCCCGGACGACATGTTCCACACGCGTCTCCACACCCTCAGTTCCTGGGTCCGTGTGGCTCCAGAGGATGCATCATGGCGCGACGGGGCGATGGCGGTACTGGCACGTGGTTGTCTTCAGCCCGGCCAACCTGCGCAGGTTCGGCATGCACTGGCGGGGGCATTGGCGGCGACCGGTGTGCCTGGCGTCACCTACTTCCTCAAGCAGGCACTACAGCATCCGGACGCTGAAGTGCGCGTTGCCGCTGTTATGGGATTGACCAGGATAGCGGGGGAGTCAGACTTGCCCACGCTTGAGGCTGTGCTGGAGGATGAGGAGCCCGCCGTACGTGAGGCGGCTGTGCGTGGGCTGGCGTACCTGGAGATTGACGCTGCGACGCGATGGTTGGCGCAGATACTGCTGGAAGGAGATGACACGCTCAGTCCAGTAGCGGCCGAGGCATTGGCCCAGTGTGGAGAGGAGGGTGTGGCTTTCTTGCGCGAAGCGGTCGAGTCGGAGGACGTCATGGCCCGGCGGGCGGCGATTTTCGGGTTGGCGCAGGTAGGAGCGCGGGGTCTGCTGGAGAGAGTAGCGCGTGAGGATGAGCAGTGGATCGTGCGTTCGGCTGCATCGGCGGCGTTGGATGAATTGGAGGAGCAGGAGAAAGTCTCTGGCGTTGCGCCTCCACTTGAGGTCGAACAGTTGCCCTGGCTCATCTCGTGGGCAGCGTCCCAGGGCGAGGGGGTCGGGTTGGGCGATGCGGCACGGCAGATGCTCCGGCGTGCTTTGAGCGAAGGTGATGTATCAGTCCGCCTGGCCACGGTGCAAGTACTGGCTCAGGTTGGTCGTCCTGATGACGTCGCGCGGCTGCGAACCGCACTGACCGACGCCGATCTGGTTGTCGCGAGCGCAGCATTGGAGGCACTGGCCGAGATCAGCATGCGGTATGAGTTGAGGATTGAGTAGGCGAGTAAACGAGTACGAGTAGATGAGGATCGTCAGCGTGCTACTCCGTGAGGGCGCGAACAGCGTCGGCGGAGATGCCCTTCACGCGCACCCGCTTCTGACGTGAAGTGTGGCCGCTGAGAATCTCGACGGCCGAGGGTGAGACTCCCAGCCGCTCGGCCAGGAACTCCCGCAGTGCCCGGTTGGCCTTGCCCTTCACTGGCGGGGCCGTCAGCCGTATCTTGAGCGCGTCGCCGTGCAGCCCAACGACTTCGTCCCGCTTGCTCCGAGGCAGGACGCGCACCCGGAAGGTGCATCCCTCTTTTCTCTCAGCCACCGGCAGCGTCATCCCAGCCTCCAGCGCTAAAACATCGCCAGGATCAGCATCTGCAGCAGTTGCTCCACGAACCAAAGGATGAGCAGCGCCACCATAGGCGTAAAGTCTAGCCCCCCTATAGGCGGAATGTAGCGGCGCAGTGGGGCCAACAGCGGTTCGGTGATCTGAATCAGGAAACGCGCTACCGGATGGTAGTAACTGATGCGAAACCAGGACAGCAACGCGCGGGCGATGAAGGCGAGAGAGTAAAGGGTGAAGATTAGGTGTATGAGTTGCAGTAGTATGTTCATTGGCTCTCCAGTTTCCCCCGTCTACCAAAAATAGCGCGTCCAATACGCACCATCGTCGCTCCTTCCCCTACCGCGACCTCGAAGTCGTCGGTCATGCCCATTGAGAGGTGACGCCAATCGTGGGCTGGGAAGCGTTCCCGTAGCGCGTCCAACAGGCTGCACAGGCTGGCAAAGACCGGCCGCACAGTCTCCGGGTCGGTGACGAGGGGTGCCATCGTCATCAGGCCCTGGACTGAAAGTCCAGGCAGCGCCAGGATCTCCTCGACGACGGCGAAGAAAGCCTTGCGTCGCGCTTCGTCTTGCTCCCAACCCGGCAGGTCAAAGCCAAACTTGGTCTCCTCGCCGGAGACGTTACACTCCAACAGCACCGGCAGTGCCCGCCCGGCCTCCTGCGCGAAGCGGCTCAGCCGCCGCGCGATCTTGAGCCGATCTATGGAGTGGACGGTGTCGAAGTGCGCCACGACCACCTGTGCTTTCCGGCTCTGCACGTGGCCCACCATATGCCAGGTCGGCCGAGGGCCGGAGATGGCAGCGTGGACGGCGGGGATCTTGGTTGCCCCCTCCTCGACGCGGTTCTCGCCAAAGTGACGTATGCCTGCCTGATAGGCGGCGACAACCGCCTCGGCGGGGTGGGTCTTAGCCACGGCAACCAGCGTGATCTCGGCGGGGTCCCGCCTAACTCGCAGGGCCGCCTCGGCAATGCGCTCCTGTACTCGCGCCAGGTTATGTCCGATATCAGTCATTTCAGCAACTCCATCACTACACCAAAACGGCCAGTGCGCCCATGTTCAGCCCGGTATGAGAAGAACTCATTCACGTGGCAGGCAGTGCATAGGCCAGCATTTTCGATCTGCTCGATCCCGACGGCACGGAGTTGGGCTTCCACCGCAGCGGGCAGATCGAGGTAGGTCCTCCCGTCGGTGCGTCGCACTACCTCGGCCCCAGGCGAACAGGCGGCTTCCACCGCCGCCGCGACCTCTGGCCCCACCTCGTAGCAACAGGGGCCGATGGTTGGGCCGATGCCGGCCCACAGGTCAGCCGGATCACAGCCCAACCGTTCCGTCATCGTCCGTATCGTCGCTCGGACGACGCCCGCCACCACACCGCGCCACCCCGCGTGGGCCATCCCCACCACACGTTGCACAGGGTCGAAGAACAGAACTGGCGCGCAGTCGGCGAAGCGCATCAGCAGCGGTACGGCGGGTACACTGGTCACCAGTGCATCGGTGGCCGGCTGGACAGTGCCCAGGTGGGCTCGCCCGACCACTCCTACGCGCGCGCCGTGCACCTGATAGGGGCTGACGACCTGTCCAGGCGCCAATCCCAGTGCGCTCAAAGCCTGTCGGTGGTTCTCTTCCACCGCTGCCAGATCGTCGCCGACGGTGTGGCCCAGGTTAAGTGTGGCATAAGGCCCCCGACTTACGCCGCCGATGCGGGACAGAGCGGCGTGGATCAGGCCCTCGGCCCTGCTCAGCCCTTCGAAACGATACAACACAATGCCATCTATATACTCTCGTATCATTACCGCCTACAATGTAACGCGTAATACGTAAAATTACTCATTCCACTATTGTCTATTTCCACCCGAACCGTTGGTGCAGCGTCTCCTGGAACTCATCTGTCGTTTCCTGGATGAGAGGGTAGGCCAGCCAGACCGTCGTCAGGCCGAAGAGCCCTCCGGTGAGGGTGCGTGTCAGCGGCGTGGCCTCGTAAGGGGTGATGGGGAAGCCAGGCAGCAGCAGGGGCAAGGCGTATGAGAGGAACTGGTAACCGCCATCCAGCGCCATCGGTAGGAGACCAAGACTGACGTAGGCCCACCAGGGCAGCGGGCGCACGTGCCGCCGTCCCAGTGCATAGAACAGCCCAAAGAGGATAATCGCGCCGTGGATGGCCGTGCATCTCTCGCAGAGGGCCATCTTATACCCCATGGCTTCATTGCCGACGAAAGCTTCTGCCCGCAGCAGGTCATTCACCACGTCTATCCCCGCTTGTTCCATAAACTCTGGCGGTGTGTAGACAAACTGCGGGCCGAACAGAAACCAGGAACGCTGTGGCAATTGATTACACAGTGGCCTGTACAAGGTGTAGATGAGCATCGCTGGCCATTTGGCTCCCAGGTGCATCAGCACCGGGGCCAGGATGGGGATGCCCACGTAGAGGAAGGCCATCGTGTTGAAGATGGCCAACCAGTGTGTGGAGAGCCAGAAGACGAAGCGGTCGGCCAGGACGATGACCCGGCGCTGCCCCTCGCTCATCGGGCGCCGAGCTTCCACCCGTCGCCGTTCCACCTCAGCCAGCACTTCGGCAGTCGGAACCTTGGCCGTGCCCGGCTGTTCAGCGTGGCTTTGTGCGTCCATCTGCGATAACCTGGTGAGAGTTTCAGGCCCAGTCTTCACAAGGCTTGATTATAACACAAACAGCCCACCCGGCAATAACAAACCCCGTCTCCTGCTGCCAGAAGACGGGGTCTTGAGGGCTATGTTGATCAGCTCTCCTATCTACCGAACTATTCCAGCTTTTCCTTAAGCGCCGCCGTCAGCGCGGGCACCACCTTGAACAGGTCGCCGACGATGCCGTAGTGCGCCAGTTTGAAGATTGGTGCTTCGGCGTCCTTGTTGATGGCGACGATGACCTTGCTGGTGCGCATACCAGCCTGGTGCTGGATCGCGCCTGAGATTCCGCAGGCGATATAGAGATCGGGGCTGACTGTCTTGCCGGTCTGGCCCACCTGGTGCTCGTAGGGGATCCAGCCAGCGTCTACGGCAGCGCGGGAGGCCCCCAGCGCCCCACCCAACGTCTTCGCCAGTTCGTGCACAGGCTCGAAGCCCTCCGGCCCGCCGGTGCCCCGCCCGCCAGAGACGATGATGCCCGCGTCGGCCAGGCTCACGCCGCCCTTGGTTTCCTGGAAGCCTGTCACTTTGGACGGGATGTCGTCCTCGGCCAGGACCGGCTCTACCCGGACCACCTCGCCGCTGCGGGCGGGATCGGGCTCCGGCTTAGGGAAAGCACGCACGCGGGTGGTGAAGATTTGCGGTCGCCTTTCAGGGATGACGCACCTGGAGAGTAACTTGCCCGCGTAGATGGGGCGTGTGGCGATCAGTTGGCCGTCCTCGAACTCTAGCGCGGTGCAGTCAGCGATACAGCCGGTGTCCAGTTCCACCGCTAGTGCGGGGCCTAACTCACGCCCGCGGAAGGTCGCGCCGAGGAGGACGATGGCAGGCTTGGCCTCGCGGACCTCCTTGGCTAGCAATGCAACCTGTGGCTCGACGCGGAAGTCGGCCAGCGTCGCGTCCTCGGCCAGGAGGACCTCATCAGCTCCGTGGGAGATGGCTTCCTGTGCCAGGGCTTCTACTCCTTGCCCGCCGAAGACACAGGCGGTCACGCTGCCGCCCGTCGTACCGGACAGACACCGCGCCGTGCCGATGGCCTCCCAGGAAGCGGCTGCGGGCTGACCCTTGAACTGTTCTACCCAGACAAAGATGTCGTTGCTCATTGCATTGCCTCCTAGATCACCTTCTCGGCCAACAGTTTTTCGGCCAGGAGTCGCGCTGACTCCTCGACCGTCTCGGCCTCAATGATTTCGGCCTCGCCCTCTCGCGCCGGTGGTGCGAAGACCTGCGGCCAGCGCACGCCGGAGCCGGCTGCGCCCGCCTTGTCTGCCTCCGCACCGACGTCGGCCAGCGTCCAGAGAGGGTACTCCATGCGGGCCGCTTTGCGGATGCCGATGAAGGAGGTATAGCGCGGCTCGTTGATGCCCTTGGTTGTGCCGACCACGGCGGGCAGCGAGGCCAACACCACCTGTCGCCCCTCCTCCAGCAGCCGCTCGACGGTGATGGCCCCCCTATCGGGGTCCAGTTCGGCAATCTTGATCACATACATCAGCGATGGAACGTCCAGACGTCTGGCAACAGCCGAGCCGGTCTGCCATGTCTCGGCATCAATCGCCGACTTGCCGAAGAGGATCAGGTCCACGTCGCCCATTTTCTCGATGACCTTAGCCAGCACGTAACTGGTGGCGAGGGTGTCGGAGCCGGCACAGGACTCGTCCCAGATGCGGATGGCCTCGTCGCACCCCATCGCGACGGCGTGCTTCAGGGCCTCCAGCGCCTCCTCCGGCCCCACCGAGATGACGGTGACGGTCCCGCCGTGCTTATCACGGAGCAGCAATGCCTCCTCCACGGCGTACTCGTCCCAAGGGTTGATGATGA
>CAYPOY010000019.1:0-28324 GCA_964412395.1 uncultured Anaerolineales bacterium
TTCGGAAATCGGCGTGGGCGTGGCCCAGACCAGTTGGGGCTACTACTTCATCGCCGACTTCGGCCGGCCTTGAGGAGGAACACAATGCTCCTGACCATAGACATCGGCAACACCAACATCACATTCGGGTTGTACGAAGGGGAGGCGCTGGGTCCCCGCTGGTGTATCCGCACAATCCATGAGAAAATGCCCGACGAGTACGGCATATTGTTGGACCAACTGTTCCGCCACCGGGGCTACCGGTCCGAGCAGGTGACCAGCGCCGCCATCGCCAGCGTCGTGCCGCCGCTGACCCCGGTCTTTGTGCAAGTCTGCCGGGAATACATGGGGCAGACGCCGCTGGTGGTGGACGCGGGGGTGCGGACCGGCGTGCACATTCGCTACGAGAACCCACAGGACGTGGGGGCGGACCGGGTGGTGGATGCCGCTGCCGTGCGGGCTCTCTATGGCGTGCCAGCCTGCGTGGTGGACTTTGGCACCGCTACCACGTTCGACGCTGTGTCGGCGGAGGGGGACTACCTGGGCGGGGCCATTGCCCCCGGCATCGGCATCGCTGCCCAGGCCCTCTTCGAGCGGACCGCTAAACTTCCCCGGGTGGAACTGACCCGGCCGCCGTCGGTCATCGGGCGCAACACGACCCATAGCATCCAATCGGGCCTGCTCTTCGGCTACGTCGGCCTGGTGGAAGGGATGGTGGCCCGCTTCAAGGCCGAATTGGGACCGAGGACCCGGGTCGTCGCCACAGGAGGCCTGGCGGCGGCCATCGCCTGCGAGACAGAGGTCATAGACGTGGTGGACCCGTGGCTCACGCTGCATGGGCTGCGGATCATCTATGAACTGAACCAGCAACCAGCAACGAGGAATGAGGAACGAGGAACAGGGCATGGAACTTGTCCCCTTGTTACGTGACAAGCACATCCTCCTGGGCGTCACTGGCGGCATCGCTACTTACAAGGCCGGCACATTAGCCAGCCACCTGACCCAGGCCGGGGCACAGGTGGACGTGGTGACGACAGAATCGGCGACCCGCTTCGTCGCGCCGCTGACCTTCGAGGCGCTGACCGGCCGGCCCGCCTACACCGACATGTGGTACACATCGAGCGAGGGGCTCCCCACCCACATCGTTCACGTGGGATTGGCCCGTGCCGCCGACCTGCTGATCATTGCCCCGCTCACCGCCAACACTCTGGCGAAACTGGCGACAGGCCTGGCCGACAACCTTCTCACCACCCTGGCACTGGCCGCTTCCTGTCCTGTGCTGGCGGCCCCGGCGATGGACGCCGGGATGTGGACCCACCCGGCCACCCAGGCCAACGTCGCCATACTGCGGGAGCGGGGAGTCCGCTTCGCCGGACCAGTCCGCGGGAGGATGGCCTCTGGCCTGGAGGGAGAGGGCCGGATGATGGAGCCCGACGAAATCCTGGGCCATGCCCGCTGGATTCTGGGCCAGGAGGGCCCCCTGACCGGGCAACGGGTCGTCGTCACCGCTGGCCCCACCCGTGAGATGCTCGATCCAGTGCGCTTTCTCAGCAATCCCTCCTCTGGTCGGCAAGGCTTCGCCCTGGCCCAGGCGGCGCTGGACCGGGGTGCGGCCGTTACCCTCATCACCGGCCCCACCCATCTCCCCACCCCTGTCGGCGCAGAGCGCGTAGACGTCACCACCGCCCAGGAGATGCACAATGCCGTGGGTTCCTCCGTGGGACGGGCCGACGTCTTGTTGATGGCGGCTGCCGTGGCCGACTACCGCCCGGCCGCCACCGCCCCGCAGAAGATCAAGAAGGGCGAGGGAGGTCTGACCTTGCGCCTGGTTCGCACGCCGGACATCCTCTCCGCCACCGCCGTCCGAGGGGCGGGGATTGGCTTCCCTCGCGTCGTAGTCGGATTCGCCGCCGAGAGCGAGAACCTGGTCGAGAACGCCCGCGCCAAGTTGGCAGCCAAGAACCTGGACCTGATCGTCGCCAACGAGATTACTGCCCCGGATGCGGGCTTTGCCGTGGAGACCAACCGGGTGGTGTTGATCGGGCGAGATGGCAGCGTGGAGCCGTTGTCGCTGATGAGCAAGGCCGCCGTGGCCGACGTCATCCTCGACCGCATCCTCCCCCTCCTGACCGACCGACCAACTACCAAACTCGCTAATCCATCAACCAGCTCACGAAGGAGATTTCTATGACCCGACCCATTTCCAACGGAATCACCGCCGTCCCCGGCATCCACGTCGGCCATGCCACCGACCCGGTGGGGCTGACTGGCTGCACTGTCGTGCTGTGCGAGAAGGGGGCTGTGGGTGGGGTGGACCAGCGGGGTGGCGCGCCCGGCACCCGGGAGACCGACCTGCTGCGCCCCTTGCACATGGTACAGAAGGTTCACGCGGTGCTCCTGGCCGGTGGCTCCGCCTTCGGGCTGTCCGCCGCCGAGGGGGTGATGCGTTACCTGGAGGAGCAAGATGTGGGATTCGACACCCGCGTCGCCCGGGTGCCCATTGTCCCCGCCGCGATTCTCTTTGACCTGGACCTGGGCGACCCAGAGGCGCGGCCCGACGCGGCGATGGGGTATGCCGCCTGCCTGGCCGCAGCCGATGGGCCGGTAACTGAGGGGAACGTGGGGGCCGGCACCGGGGCCACTGCCGGAAAGATTCTGGGATCGGGCCGGGCGATGAAATCCGGCCTGGGCACCGCCGCCGTCTCCCTGGGCAGCGGGCTGGTGGTGGGGGCGCTGGTCGCCGTGAATCCATTCGGCGACGTGGTGGACCCAGTTACAGGGGAGATCCTGGCTGGAGCGCGCCAACTCCGCTCCGATGAGCCAGCCGACACGCTGGCGGTGATGCGGAGTATGGTCGGCAAGACAGTCCTGCGCTTCGCCTCCAGCACTGTCGTCGGCGTCATAGCGACCAACGGACGACTGACCAAGGAGGAGGCCAACAAAGTGGCCCAGATGGCACAGGACGGCATCGCGCGGGCGGTGCGCCCGGCGCACACGATGTTTGACGGAGATACGCTCTTCGCGTTGGCCACAGGCGGCAAGAGTGCCAACGTCAACTTGGTGGGAGCTTACGCTGCCGAGGTCGTCGCTGAGGCCATCGTCCGTGCCGTGCGGGTTGCCGAGAGCGCCAGCGGGCTGCCGGCCTATCGTGACCTGCATAGTGAGGCCGACTTCTGATGCGTCCAGCACACCTGGTCCTATTTTGTCACCTGGCGCTGCTATTGGCCACCTGCGCTTCTCCATCTGCCACCCCCACACCTCAGCGGCTTCCGACCCGAGTCCCCACTCCTACTCCCACGCCCACCCCTTTCTCCATCGCTGCGCTGGCCTACTATGAGGAGGGGTTGGCACATCAGGAAGCAGGCAACCTTGAGGGTGCACTCCAATCCTTCACCTGGACCATCCAACGGGCGCCTAACTTCGCGCCAGCCTACGTCGCGCGCGGCACTGTCCACCTGGCACAGGGGAAACTCCATTTGGCGCTGGCCGACGCCGACGCCGCGCTGGAAGCTGACCCCACCAACGCCGCTGCCCACGCACTGCGCGGCGAGACGCTGCGTCTGCTGGGTCGTGTCCGCCGGGCGTTGGAAGCTTTCGACCAGGCTCTGGCCCTGGGCCCTGACCTGAAGCCAGAGACCTTTCGTTCCCGTTGGCTGGCTGCCCGCACGACTCACAATGCCGACCGCCTGCTGACGCTGGGCAGGGAGTACGCCACTGCCCATCCTGATGACCCCCTACGCCACTACTACCGTGGCTGGGGATTAATCGAATTGGGCAAGCCCCGCGTCGCTGTCAATATCCTGGTCAAGGGGATCGAGGCCACTCCCGACCCGCCCGCCCTGCTCTGGTTCGCGTTAGGCCGGGCCTACGCAGCGGATCGCTCCTGGCAGGAGGCGGTCACTTCTTTCGAGGCTACCCGTGTGTTGGTGCAGGCCGGTGACGCCAGCCTGGCTGTCCACTCCGACCGGCCCATCGCTGACCTTTTCGGCGCGCTCGGGCAGGCCTACCTGGGTGCCGGGCGCTGCGTGGACGCTGAGACGATGCTGGAGTACGCCATTGCTGTCGGCGCTCCGGCCTCGGAGCACGCCGCCGCATTGGAGGAGGCGCGTCTCTGCCAGACCCCCACCCCCACGGCCACCCCCTACCTCACTGTGACGCCGGGGTGAGGCAGCATCAGCATTGGGCCAACAACTCGAAGCACCACACCACATTGACGCTATCTTCACTTGTGTTATACTATGCAAGCAAAAGCAAGCAAAACTCGCCTGAGGAGACCGATACGATGGTAGACGAAGACCTGCTGGGAATCCTGCGCTGCCCCTATTGTGTCAGCGGTGAGACCCGCAAGCCCGGCGACGACCCTGGTCGGCTGGAACTGGTCCACGAATGCTGGCTCGTGTGTCAGGAGCCCGATTGTGGTCGCAAGTACCCCATCTGCGATGACATCCCGGTAATGCTCATCGAAGAAGGGGATAAATGGATTAGCGTGGCTGTCGAGGATCTGCCGGTCCCGCCGCCAGCCGAGTAGCCCTATGTTCCAGTGGCGCGTGATCCTGCTAGCAACGCTGGCCGTGTTGCTGTTACTGGCCGGGCTATTGGCCCTGATCCTGCCCGCCTCCTACGAAGGCCCGGTGTTCTACCACTTTGACGAGCAACACGCCATCTGCGCCATGGATGTTCTGGGCATGGTATTGCTGTCACTAGGATGCGCCGTGGCCTGGAGCGCCGGTGCCTCATGGCAGCGCCGGATGTATGCTTCCTGACCAGCCTGGGACCTACGTGCTGATTTTGAGGCTGCCGCGCCTCGCGACCATCGGCGTCGGGCGATTGGGCCACTTCCAATTCCCGGCCGGCTGGTATGCCTACGCTGGCAGCGCCCGTGGGCCAGGCGGACTGGCCGCCCGGATTTCCCGGCACCTGCGTTCATCCAAATCACTGCGCTGGCACGTGGACTATCTGCGGGCTTGTGCCCGGCCTGTTGAAATCTGGTACGCAGTCGGGACCTGGAAGCGGGAGTGTGTCTGGGCCCAGGCACTGATCGGCCTTCCTGGCGCTTTCATTCCTGCCCCTCGCTTTGGCGCTTCCGACTGTCACTGCCCGGCTCATCTGGTTTGCTTTGCCATGCCACCGGACCTGGCGGCCTTCGCCCGCGCCGTAGGTGAACCCGTAGCGCAGGAGAAGCTGAATGCCTGACGCACTCAAGATGTTTCTAGGCATCGTCGCCGCTGGCGACGATGCCCGCACCGAGGAAGCCGCGCTGGCCCTGGGCCACGAGGGCGACGCGGTGCTGTCACCTCTGCGTGACTTGCTGACCGACGCCGACCCCGACCGCCGCTGGTGGGCTGCCCGTGCCCTGGCCGCCGTTGGCACTCCTGCTGTACAGGAATTGCTCATCGCCGTCCTGGCCGACCTCGATCCCGACGTGCGCGCCTGCGCCGCGCAGGGGTTAGGAGAATTGCGCGCTGGGGAAGCCGTGACGGGGCTAGTGTGCTGCCTGGCCGACCCCAGCCCCCTCGTTTCCCGCATCGCTGCCAACAGTCTGGCTCGTATCGGCCCGCCGGCTGTCCCAGCCCTCATTGCTGCGCTGCAGGCAGAGGAAGCGCCAACCCGGGCGGGTGCAGCCCGTGCCCTGAGTATCATCCAGCCCGAAGATGCCGTCCCTGCCCTCTGTGCCGCTCTTGATGATCCGAGCGCCATCGTCACTTATTACGCGGAAGAAGCGTTAGAACGAATGGGAGTAGGGCTGGTGCTCTTCCGCCCCTGAACAACGAAGAAGATAAGTGTCAAACTACCGGCTCGCCAGCCACGAGGAGACCAGGGTCAGGATCTCGCCACTGAAGGCCAACCGGTCGGGATCTATGCGATCGGCGGTGTCAGTGGGCAGATAGAAGTCCCTTTCCGCTTCATCCCAGATGAGTTTGACGGTGGGGATGCCCGTGGAGTTGAAGAGGGTATGCCAGCCCTCGCCGGTGCTGATCCGGCGCTGCGCCCGCCGGCCCAGCCCGGCGGTGCCAGCCTCGATCCGGTGAATTAGTGGCAGGTCCTCCTGCGTGCCGTAGAACAGCAGTCTGTAGCCCCTGCCATTTCCGATGCTGTCCAATGCAATCACGCCCACAGTCTGAGTCAGAGGAACGGCTGGGTGGACCAGGTAGTGGGCGACGCCGGCACTGTCCAACTCCTCTGCGCTCCAGGCAGCGAAGAGCACGCTGCGAGCGGGGCGATAGCCCGCCGATTGCCACACCCGCGCCATCTCCAATAAAGCTGCCACGCCGGATGCGTTCCGGTTGGCGCCGGGGAAGTAGAGGCCATCCGGCGACTGGCCGATATGGTCGTAGTGAGCGCCGACGATGAGCACCTCGTCGGCCAGGTTGGGATCGCTTCCCGGCAACAGGCCCAGGGCGTTGGCGGTGAGGGTGGTGGCGACGGGGAGGCGCACGATGGTTTGCTGCATCTGTACGCCGAGTGGGAGCGCGGGGGGCGCGAATGATAGATCCCGGTACTCCATCCCCAACTGATTCAGCAGGGTCTCAAAGGCGGCCCCGGTGATCTCGAACACGGGAATGGTGACCTGTGACCCGGAGATGGACCGGACGTGGCCTGTCTGGAAATCCTTGGGTTCCCTATCGGTGGCGATGACCAGCCCGCCCGCGCCGTGGTCCTGCAGTTGCACGGCACGAGCGGCCGGGTCGTCCACGTCTCGTTCGAGGACCACGGCCCCGCCAAAGCGCATCCCCTCCAGGTCTTCCGTATGCACCCACACCAACTCTCCCTCGGCGATGCCCTCCCCGGCGCTTTCCAGGAAATCTTGGCGGTAAGTGAATTCGTGGAGCCCCGTGCCGTCGGCGTCCAGCAGGGTGAGAGTAGGGACGCTGATAAGATGGGTATAGGAGATGGGGAACTGTTGCAGGTACCCCCTCCTTTCCCCCCCCTCATAGGGGGGGGCTGGGGAGGGTACCAGCGGGTCGCCGAGGGGTTGTAGTCCCAGGGAGGCGAATCGTTCGGCAATATAGGCAGCGGCCAGGTCTGCTCCGGGAGCGCCCGCCTCTCGCCCGCCGAACTCGGCACTGGATAGGACCGCGATGTGGGCCAGGGCACGCTCGGGGGGAAAGCGCTGGGCCAGCGATACCAGGTCATCCGGCACCCCCGCGACGCGGGCGTACTCCCGCCACTCAGCCAGGAAGGGCTCCGGGTCCACGCCCAGGGCAGTGTGCAGGTTAGTAGCCACATCGTCGGAGGCGATGGATTGGGCAATGAACCGCCGCAGTCCCGGCAAGCCGTGCTGCTCGACGATGTAGGAGACCACCGACCAGGATTGGGCGGAGAAAAGCTCGACTTGATCGTCCGGCACATCTTCCCAGGATAGCAAGCTTTGCAGCGGAAACTCGTCGTGGTGGCGTACCGCCTCTTGCACAACCGGTGAGCACTCCCCGGCCATCCGGTGGATGCCCAGGGGGAGCACACGACCAACTTCGGAATTGGCGACCCCTTCGTGCAGCCAGGACAGACCCCCCTCAATTCCCCCTGCGAGGGGGGAGGAAAGCCCCTGTGCAAAGAGCACCTGGCGGGTCAGTTCTTGGGCGATGATGCGTTGGATGGCGCGATCGCTGTCGTCCCGAAACCGGCACTTAATGGCCTCGCCTGGCCTGGTCCAGCCGCTCACCCAGCCGGGCAGGGAGAGGAAGACCGAGGTGCGGAAGAGTTCGCCGTCGTCGTAGACCTTGATCTCCTGGGGCAACGAGGGAGCCGCATCCAGGTCGGCGGTCACCTGAGCATAAGCCGCCTCCGCCAGGTCGAGGATGCGCTGCGCCCACGCTTTGCCGTGATCCTGGTACTTAAGGATGAAATGTGTGCTGGTAAGCTTGTTCCAGGTCATGCCAGCGTAGAGCCAGCGGTCGCCCTCCCGCACGAAGCGGGCGTCGTAGCCGACCTGGATAGGTTGCCCGCCGGTGATTACGGATTCGACGCTCAGCGCGACGATGGCCGCTGTGGCCGGTCTCTGACTGCGCCACTGCGACCAGCCGACAAGTTCTCCGGCGACGGAGTAGCTGACGACGGGGTGGTCGGCCAGGTCGGCGAACCAATTGCGCTCCTCGGTGCGCAGACCGGGGTCAACCGGGGTAACGGTGGACAGGAAGCCTGCCTCGTTCCCTTCAAGCACCGCCTCGATGCGGGCGGCGATGGTGGCCTGGATGCCCCCGGCGTCGGCGCGCAGCGGGTCGAGGCGGTCAGCACGCCAGGCGGACTCGAACCGGGCAGAGGAAAGGCCCAGGGCTTGTTGGATGGCGCGACTGAAGTCGTGACTACGGCCCCAGGCGGTGCATAGGGCGTGCAGGCCGTCGGTGCCGTACCGGTCGAGGAGATACTCGGTGGCACTCCACGCATGGGCCCGCAGCGCCTGGGCTTCCTGGTCCGGCAGGTCGCTCAGGACTTCGGTGAACTCAGTCGAACCGGCGGGAAAGCCGAACAAGGGAGTGACGACATCGGTGGTGGCGAGGATGGGCAAATGCTCCCTCTCCGCGCCATCCTCATAGTAGAGCGCCAGCCCTTCGCGCAACCAGGCTCCTTCGTCGGGCGGCAACCCCATTTGATTGAGAGTCAGGTTGACCACGGCGGGAGTAATGGGCTGGCCCCAGGCGATCTCGGCCAGTCCTGCTGACGAGACCAGCCACCCCCCCCTGCCCCTCCCTGCGAGGGGAGGAGAGAGTGAGGGCGCTGCCGGGCGAGCGATGGCCCGCATCGTGGCGGCATCGGGGTAGTAGATGAAGCAAGCGCCGGTGATGGGCTTCAGTCCCAGGTCGGCGGCGATGGTGAGGTAGGCATCCTGGGTGGTGGAGAGCAGTTCACGCGCTTCCACGGGCATGTCGGGGAAGCGGGCGACGGTGACCACATCGCTAGAGAGTTCGTCCAGTTCGCAGCCGGCGAAATACCACGCGTCGTCCCGCTGCACGAACCGCACGTCGTAGGAAACAGACAGCTCGCGCCCCGTCCCGTCGGCCCAGCGGTAGGCAACTGTGAGGGTGACGTCCGCCTCGCCGTCGCCGATGCGCATCCGGCCGGGCTCGACGGTCACCTCGGTCAGTTCCAGCAACCACAGGCTGTCGAACCAGGCGGCCTGGGTTGCCTGTAGGTCAGGATCGTTCGGGTTGAGTCCTGCGAGAAATGCCTCTCTGTCACCGCTGGCGATGCTGGCGCGGAGCCGCTCTACGGCCTGTTCCAGCTCGACGTGTCCCTGCGCCAGCGCGGCCAGCGTGTGGGCGGAGAGGACGCCGACTGTCTTCAGTTTCTCCGGCTCAATGACCTCGACTTCGTCGTCCGGGGTGTGGTAGAAAGTGTCGGGCCACCAGATGAGCATGGCCGCGGGCACTCCTGCCTCGTAGAAGGAGAAGTGGTCGCTGTGCCCTTCGAAGGTGAGGGTGGTGGTAACGCCGTAGGCACCGGCGCTGGCCTGCAGTTGGGCAGCCACGGCCCCCTCTCCGTCTATCTGCAGCGCCTCGCCCGCGCCAACCATGTCCAGGTTGAGCATGGCGACGGTGCGAGTGAGCGGATACGTGGGGTTCTCCACGTAGTGCCGGGAGCCCAGCAGCCCCTGCTCCTCGCCGTCCCAGGCGGCGAAGAGTACACTGCGGGCAGGGTGGAAGTCCTGCGCCTGCCACAGCCGGGCAATCTCCAGCATTGTGGCGATGCCAGAAGCATTGTCGTTGGCACCGTTCATAATGGTGATGGCGCCGTCCGGCTCGCGTCCCAGGTGGTCGTAGTGAGCGCCGATGACGACGATACTCCCCCCATCCCCCCCTATGAAGGGGGGAGCCGTGGGGTTGGAGCCGGGAAGGAGACCCAGGACGTTGCGGGCCTCGACCACTTCCTGTTCCTCAAGAACCACGGCTATCCGCACGGTGGTGGAGAGGGGCGTGGCGGCGAAGCGCAGGCTCAGGTCGTCCAGCGTGTAGTCGGTGCCGATGAGAAGGTCCTGCGCGACGGCCTCGGAGATCAGGCAGGCAGGGATGGTCTGCGGCACCCAGGCGGTCTTGCGGTAGCCCCCGCGCCGGAATGGCTCGCCCTCCCTTTCTCGATCCAGCAGCAAAAGGCCGCCGACCTGGTGCTCGATGGCCTGACGATAGACCTCGGGTTCGGCGGTGAGGCGGCACAGCGCGACTTTGCCGGCCATGTCGAGGCCAGCGTAGTCATCGTGCAGACACTCGTTCAGCCAGACGACCGACCCTTCTCCCTCTCCTGCGCCGAGATAGCCGCCGGTCAGGGCGCGGTAGTCGGTGCGGTAGGCGTAGGTGTGGGTAAGTGTCTCCCCTCTGTGGGATGTGATGGTGAGAACTGGCGGTGACGTGATCCGCCCATAGGGCACGGTGAAGGTCTGGAAGTAGGTGGAGTCCACCCCGGCCGGCTGTAAGCCATATTCGGCGAAGCGGGCGGCGATGTAGTCACCGGCGGCCCGCCCGCCGGGGGTGCCAGGCTGGCGGCCGCCCAGTTCGTCGCTGGCCAGGTACGCGATGTGCTCCAGCGCCCGCTCCTCGTCGAACATACGGGCGGCGGCGGTGTAATTGGTAGCGGGAACCGGAGGCCCCACGACTATCCCCACTGTGCCTGGCGCGGGTGTTGGGTGCATCACAGCGGGGGTAGCCGTGCTCGCTGGCGGCCACTGGAATTGGAAAGGTGCCGGCTCGGCGGCGTCCTGAGACGCAGTTGGCCGGAACAGGCTCCACAGGTAAGCCAGGATGGCGACCTGGACGAGGGCCAGGACGACGATCAGGGTGATGAGGGTGCGGCGGCTAAGGTTATTGTGTGGCTTGTTCATCGCGCGCAGGAAAGTTGTGCAGGTTGTCGTACTGTCGCCCCATAGTCACGGTTACATCACCGGTGCTCATCCCGTAGACAACCGACCATTGTGTGTTCTCCTGGGACACCTCTGCCAGGAGGTCTACGGCGTCCTGCGTGGTCATCCGGCCTTGGACTTCTATGAGGCGTTGGCTGATCCTGTCGTACCGCCAACACTCCCCTTCCGCCGATGCATCGGCCGAAGCGCGTAGGAAATTCGTCGCCAGATGCCAGGCTGTCTCATTGGGGATGACTACCATCTCACCCTGGTAAAATTCCACCAGCACCGAGCGTCCCGACGAGTCGGCGATCAGATAATGAAGGAGTGGGCCGCCCTCCATATCAACGTTATAGTTTTGGAGGATGGCAACAGCCTCGTCTACGTTGTTGGCGTGATCGAGTATCTTGCGAATCACTCTCAACGGGCCGATGGTCTCTTTGCCTGGGTCGGGGTGCATCTGCCCTGGCGGCACGGCCGCCATGCCAATGACCAGACCGCGCTCATTCATGCCATCGAACGGCAAGCGCGGTGCATCTAAAAGCGCTTGACGCTCGGCGAGGGACAGATCAGTCAGTGTGCCTGCCCCGTCTCCCCCGAACCCCAGGTAGGCGATATCCACCATCGAAACCGAAGCGTATCCATCCGGTGGGTCGGTGAACAGGAGCAAGGCCGGGCTGTATTCCCAGTCAAAGTTGCGGCCATAGAGCATGCTGTCCGCATCGCCAAGAGCGGCGAAAAGCGAACAGGCCCACATCAGGTTTGGGTGCGGCAGGTTCGCACTCGCCAGCCACTTGACACTCTCAGGGGAAGATACCCTCTGATCGTATGCGCCGTAGTAGTGCATGGTGTAGAGCGGATAGTCGTCCACTTGCTCCAGGCTGCCGAGCGTCGCGGCTTCTTCTTCCGACAGACCATCTGCGCGGTTTTCATCTATCGGCGCGGCAGTTGGGGTTGAGGTCACAGGGAGCGTAGGGGGAGCCGTCAATGAGGGAGAGACAGGCGTCGTGGCAGCCGGTGAAGGGACAGGCGCAGGCGCGTCTGCGGCCTTCTCGCCGCTACCACAAGCGGCAATCAGCAATGCGGCAACTATCAGGACGAACGTAGTCAAGCGGTTACGGCGACCAAACCCCCAGCCCATCAAACCCCTCGCTGAACGTCAGTTGCTCCAGTTCGCCTCACGCTTCACGTTTTACGCATCAGTATCTCGGCTCGTGCGCAGCCGTGATCAGCGTCAAATTGACCACCTGGGCTGCCTGGCTCAGGTGATGCGGGTTGATGCTACCCAGCGTATCGTCGGCCAACGCGGGCGGCGGGTCGCCCCAGGTAACGATCAGCGTGCCATTCTCCCCGCTAAACAACTGCTGATAACGGTGGCGCGGCGCCCCGCCCTGAGTTACATCCACGTCCAGCCTTTCGGCGCTGGAGGCAAGCAGGTTGAACAGGTTGTCCCGCCCACTCACCTGACGCGCCACCAGCCCGTCGCCGGTGGCACTGCCCAGCCGGTCCAGGTGAATCACTGCGGCGATGTCGTAGCGATGGATGAAGCCGGTGGGTAGGTCGTGGAAGTAGTGTGCTCCCGAGTAGGGCAATTCGCCACCGACCCAGGCCGCAAAAAGCACGGAGCGCCGGGGCTGGAACTCCTGCTCCTGCCATAGGCGGGCGATCTCCAGCATCGCCGCGACACCCGATGCGTTGCCGTTAGCGCCGGGGTAGAGCGTGCCATCGGACTTCGGCGAGCCCAGTCGAGCTGGCGCGCGCCCCAACCCATCGTAGTGGCAGGAGACGATGACCAACTCCCGCGCCAGGTTGGCGTCAGAGCCGTCGAGCAGCCACATCACGTTGTACGCCGTGACCGTCTCGGGCGGCTCGAGTTGGAGCCGCTGACGCACCCACGCGTCCAGTTCGCGGGTGATCCAGGGCGACCCTGTCCCATCCAACCCGGCAATCTCCTCCCGGAGCGCTTCGACGTCGAGCCCGTCGCCGGACAGAATAGCGTCGGCGGTGGCGGGGGTGATGCGAAAGACCGGCAGGGGGGGACGCTCCAGGTAGAAACCAGGTTTTTTCCGAAAAACCTGGTTTCTTGGCGTCACGTCGTCCGAGACGATCAGCATGCCCTGCGCGCCCCGGATGAGCGCCTCGGTGACGAAGTTTTCGGGCGCGTTGCCGGCGATGACCATCGCAACGCGCCCTCTCAAGTCTAGCCCCTTGAAGCGGGCGTACATCTCCTCCGGCGACCGCTGGCTCAAGGCCGTGGACGGGGGGAAGAGGACAAGGGTGACCGGAGCCTCGGCTTGGCCGCTGCCGCCGTGATGCTCGATGGACTCGCCATAGTCGGCCAGGCGGGTAAAGGCGGTGAGCGCAACCCCTTCTTCATCCACCAGCGCCAACTCTGACGGCTCTGCCGGGCGGGCCAGCGTGAGCGGCACTTCTTTGAACCAGCCACCGGGCGGGGCGTCCAGGCCGTAGGCCTCGAGTTCGTCCACGATGTACTCCGCCGCCCGGTACGCCTCCGGGCTGCCGACGCCGCGCCCGTTCATGCCAGGTGCGCTGAGGAACTCGACGTGACGCACCAGATCGGCCTCGCTGACTTGCTGGGCCAGGTGCCGGTAGGAGGGGGCGGGGCCCAGGGTGATGATGACGTAGATGCTGGCGGCGGTGATGAGCGCGACACCGGCGATCCCCCGCCAACTGAGCAACACAGCAGTGTTGAACTCGACTTTATCCATTTCGGCGTTTTTGGGCCAATTTTCACTGATTTTGGCCGATTTTGAGCCATTTTAGCAATATTGACCCCCTGCATATAGGTGCGTGCTACAATTTCAACCCAGATATGGGGGTCGAATACAAATGGATAAAGTCGAGTTGAACAGACCCTGGTCAATCAGCCGCCGCAGCCCCTCGCCCAGCAGGTTGAAGCCGGTGACCGACACGAAGAAGGCGATGGCGGGGAACATGACCATCCACGGGCGGGAGCGGGCCCACGCTCGCGACCCGGCCATCATCGCGCCCCACTCCGGCAGCGCGAAGTACTGCCTTTGCGAGAAGTCGCCCACGGGGATAGCGGTGCCGCCGCCGATGTAGACGCCGACGAAGCCCAGTTCGCCCAGGATCATCAGCCCCGCTCCCATCTCCAGCAGGGTGATGACGATCAGCGCTGGCAAGACGTTGGGCAGGATGTGGCGAATCGCCAGTTCCAGCGAGTTTAGTCCGATGGCCCATCCGCTGTCCAGGAAGGGTTCTTGCTTGATACGGATGAACTCGGCGCGGATGTACTGGGCGATCTCCCCCCAGCCCACGGCGCACAGGGCGACGATGAACACCGGCAGGCCCCGCCGAATGTTCAGCGCGAAGATGAGGATCATCGCCACCAGCAGCATGGGCAGTGAGATCAACATCTGTATGGTTCCCATCACAACCTGGTCCACCAGCCGGCCCTTGTTCCAACCGGCCAGGCCGCCCAGTGCCAGCCCCAGCGCCAGGCGAGCCATCGTGATGAAGGCAGCGGCCACCAGCGTGTTGCGCGTGCCGTAGAGCAGCATGCTCAGCGTGTCGCGGCCCAGTTCGTCGGTGCCCATCGGGTGCTCGGGCGAGGGTGGGAAGGGCGGGGAACTGAGATTGCCGTCCACGTACTCCATGGAGTGGCGACCGTGCAGGTAGGGGTTCTGCGGGGCCAGCAGTGGTCCGAACAGGACGCCGGTGAACAAGATCAGCACGATCAGCCCGCCAGCCAGCAAGGGGACGTTGAACAGAATATGGCGCAGACGGACACGTCGCCGCCGGACCTCTCCACCCGCGTGCGGGGAGGTGTGGCGCAGCCTGGAAAGATCGGCGCGAGGGTTCAGGAGACGAGTGAGGAATGTGCGCAACCTCACGCGCCGCCTCCATTGTCCTGCATGCGCAGGCGCGGGTCAATCAAGCGGTAGACCAGGTCTGCCAGTAAGTTGACCAAGAGGAAAGCCACTCCCAGGCTCAAGGCCAGGGCGGCGACCACCTTGACTTCTCGCTGGTAGATGGCATTGAGCATTGTGACACCCAGGCCAGGCCAGTTGAAAAAGATCTCGACTACCGGCAGGCTGCCCAAGGCAAAGCGGAACGAGATGACCACGGCAGTGAAGATGCTGACGCTGGCGTTGCGCAGCGTGTGCGTCCAGAAGACACCCCTCGGATCCAATCCCTTGGCGCGAGCGGTGCGGATAAAGTCCCGGTTCAGGATCTCAGAGATGGAGACAAAAGTGACGCGGGTGATATGTGCCAGGGGACGGGCGGCCAGCACCAGCGCAGGGGCTACCACCCGTGGCAGCAGGTCCCTGCGGTACCCGCCGATGCCGTGGATGGAGAAGAGGCCGCTGCCGGTGCGCTGGTAGAACTTGATGTCGGCCACCTGTAGCAGCAGGGCGAGGAAGAAGCTGGGGATGGAGACTCCGATCACCGTCAGGGTAAGAGTAGGTAGGGACAACAGGGAGTGACGGCGGGCGGCGGCCAGCCCCCCAGCGGCGATGCCGACCACGGTGGCCAGCGCAATGGAGGCCGCCAGCAGCGAAGCACTTCCGACGAAGGTGTCGGCCAACAGTTCCGTCACTGGCACCCAGACGCGCTGAGTGATGCCTCGGGAGGTGTGACCGAGGTCGCCCTGGAAGGCATCCTCAAAGAAGTCTATCGTCTCCCCAAGTGCCGGTTCGGCCAGTTCCCACGCGCTGCGGGTCCTGCCTGTGGTGGTCGAGTTGACGCTGAGGCGCATGCCGAGCACGCAGAAGTAGACGATGGCGAAGGCTACGGCGACGATGAAAAGCAGGCGGCGCAGCACAAAGGCGAGCCCTGCAGAGAGGATGGTGGAGGATGGAGAGGGGAGGGTGGAGGATGGAGAGGGGAGAAGGGAGGATGGAGAGGGGAGAGGGGAGGATGGGGGACGGCGGTCGCTCCGTTCGGGCGCGAGTGACTGGAGCTTGCCATAGGTGAGCGATCTCCAAACCCATTCCACTGGGCCGAACCGGTATCGCTCTAACCACCAATCGCTCAAACCGATTTGAGCTCGGTAGATGATGATTGTCAGGATGAGGGTAATGGCAGGCCCAAGATTCCCGTAGATTCCCAGCCCGTAGCCGTAGAAAATCAGCGTGCACACCACGGACTGAAACAGGTAATTGCTCAGCGCCATGCGTCCTACTGCGACCAGGGGGGCCAGTCGTTGCTGCCACGCTCTCCGCCGGACGAGCAGGACAATTGCTGAGATGTAGAACAGGCAGAGGGCTGGCCCTCCTATGGTACGAGCCCCTCTTGTCGCGAGGTCGTAGTAGGAAGATGGAACGAGATTGGGTGAAGCGCTCACGGAGACAAACAAGAGGTTGCAGGCGAGGCCCACGATCAATCCCCACCACATCACGTTGCGGAAGAGTGGAAGGTGCGTGGAGATGTTCTGGAAGATCTTGCGCCGCCCGACGTACAGTCCAAGCAGGAACATGCCAAAGATATGCGTGGCCCAATAGATGAATCCGGTATAACTATATCTTAGCTCTTTCAGCCGCTGTAAGGTGACCTCCAGGTAGCTTCCTTCGACATAGACGTTTGCGTTATGTCCGACCAGCATTTCCTGAAGATAGTTGTCAGTTGCTCTGGCGTACGCTTCACGAAACGCCTCTCCGGGGCCTGGTGTGCTGAGCAAAACCGGGATGAGTATGCAGATGATCACCGCTACGAGGAGCGTTCTATCTGAGCGTTTGCGGAAGAGGAGCAGGGGAAAACCAAGCAAGGCGTACGTAGTGAGAATGTCGCCACTCCATACAAAGACAGCGTGCACCAGGCCGATCAGCAGAAGGATGAGCAGCCGTCGCACGTAGAGCGGCACGAAGCGCGTGCCGCAAAACGCGGCACGCGCCATCTGAATTGCCATCCCCCAGCCGAAGAGGAACGAGAAAAGCGTGTAGAACTTGGCCTGCGCGGCGAATTTGATGAACCACACGGCGGCGCGGTTTACCGATTCCATCTCGTGGAACGGCGCACGATGATAGCCGGCCAAACTCAGCATGTTCACGAGAAGAATCCCAAGAATGGAAAAGCCGCGCAGGATATCAATAACCTCAATGCGCTCTTTAGGTCGCATCGGGGTCATTACGGGTGCCGCTTCGGCGGCAGACACGGCGGAGGTCTCGGCCATTGCCTCATCCTTTAATGGGACATGGATTGCCACAGGTTTGACTGATCATCTAAAGGCATATTGTGTATACACTCGAAGACAGCATTTGGTTCAATGGGCCAGGCCCGTGCAAATGAGCTTTCTTCCTCTCCCGGTTTGCCCTCATCATCGCCTCGGCGTATAATCTGTATGAAATGACCCGGTTGACTGACAAAACTCTGGGTTGACCCTGAGAGCAAGGAACGGGACGCAGATTAACGCTGATAAACGCTGATTTTCTGGTTTTATCCGCATACGATCTGCGAAAATCTGCGTGAATCTGCGTCCTAAAAGATTTGTCAGTCAATCAGATGAAATGACACTTGCCTGGGCGGGCCAGCGACCTGGCAGACCCTCATCGCCGACCTGCGGGGGCGGAACCGCCGGTTGCGAGCTCTGAAGGATGAACTGCACAGGGCCGGGTTGTGAGGTGAACCAGGAGACGGCTTGCCCGGGCTTCCCGCCTGGGACGGACTGCCGAGGAGGTTGAGTTGCGTGTGCTTTCCCGCTCCGGAGGTTAAACTGGAGGACATTCTGGATGGGCTGAAGGAGGTTCCCGGCTGCATCATCCAGAGCATGCTCGTGGATGGGGGAGTAAGCAACATCCGGGGGGAGGCTTTTGAGGCGTGGGTCGCCGCCCTCGCCGCGGTCAGGCCGACCCAGGTCCAGATCTACACCGATTACCCGGTGCCCGAGGCGGGCGTGGAGCGTGTCCTGCCCTATGTGCTGAAGCGCATTGCCGGGGAGGTCGAAGAACGCACGGAGCTCCAGGTCCGTGCCTACTGGTTCTAGAGGGAGTGTGGTGACCAAAGCCATGCACGACCGGACTCGACCGTTCGCTGTAGTGGTAGACACGTCCCGGAGTCCACACGCCTGCTTGTGGCCCGTGCCACTGGCTGCCGTCACGCTCGCCGATGGTTTCTGGGCACCGCGCCGGCGAGTCAATCGGGAGGTCACGCTTCCCTCGCAGTACCGCCTTCTCGAGGAGACCGGCCGGATTGATAACTTCCGCCGCGCAGCGGGCAGGGTGGACATCCCCTTCCAGGGCAGGTACTGCAACGACTCCTCGCTGTAATCGGTAAAATACCGTCGCCCACTGTGCACCGCACGTAGACAACTTTTTCGGCTCTACGCGGATTTGTGGGGTAAGTTCAGGTGCCCCCACACTCCACGAGAACCTGCAGGCGGAAGGTGTCGAAGTTCCGGAAGCCAAAGGCCCGGTTGATAATCCCACGAATGGCGCGGTTGATAGGCTTCCCACATACCCATTATGATTTCCCTCTTGACAAAAATTAAGTTATATGTTATAATCTTTTATATATGACTTAATTTTCTTTAGGAGGATGCGATGTACCCCATTCCAACTGAATGTCCCATCTGTCACGACGACCTGCTGGTCACCCGGTTGGTCTGCCGCAACTGCGGCACCGCCCTGGAGGGCCGCTTCACCATGGGGCGGCTCTTCCAACTCACCTCCGAGCAACTCCACTTCGTGGAGGTCTTTATCCGTTGTGAGGGGAAGATCAACCGCGTGCAGGAGGAACTGGGCCTCTCTTATCCCACCGTCCGCAGCCGCCTGGTCGAGGTCATCCGCGCTCTGGGCTACGAGGTGGGTGAGGAGCGGGAGGCCGATGACGAGCGCCGCCAGGAGGTCCTGGAGCGGCTGGCCCGCCGGGAGATTTCCTCGGAAGAGGCACTCCGGCTACTTCAAGAGGGATAGCGCTTCGGTACTTTAGGGAAAGGAGGGCTGATGGTAGCATGTCATCGAGGAAGGAGTTTCTACATCGAGACGGCCACAGAGGACGCTTGGCCATGGATGATGTAGGGCATGGTGGAAAGTGTCTGGGAAAGCCCGAGTCCTGAGCGCTTGCAAGAGGTGAGCCAGCAGACTATTCGGGAACGCCTCAACCAGCAGGCTGCGAGGATTCGGGGGCCAGAGGGTTTTCCCAATCAGGCGTTCATCGCTACAGATGAGGAGGACCGGCGAGGCGGCTTTATCTGGGTGGCCCAAACTCGCGGTGAGTTCACAGGCCAACCACAAGGCTTCGTGCTGGATGTGTATGTGGTCGAACCCTACCGAGGTCAGGGACTGGGCCGCCGTCTGATGGAGACCGCTGAAGAGTGGGCACGACAACAGGGCCTACGACACATCGCCCTCACAGTGGCCACCCACAATGTGGTGGCGCGAGGGCTTTATGAAGCCTTGGGCTACCGGGCGGAGACGTTGCGAATGAGCAAGGGATTTTGATGTATGGAGGGGGAAATGTTCGAACAGACGATTGAGACATCAGCGACACCTCATATCACCGTCACCGAATGCATGGACAACCTGGTGGTGCGGGGCTCGGAGGAGCGGCGGATCACGCTTCGCGTGCATGGCGGAGTCGACGATGTGACCCTGGAGCGGGAGGGGGAAACCTTCACTCTCGCGGCCCGCGCCAACTGCACCCTTACCTGCCCCCCGGCCACTACCCTCACCCTTGGCATTGTGCGGGGGAACTTGACGGTCGAAGGAGTGGAGGGGCCGGTCACCATCGACACCGCCCACGGCAACGTAAATCTACGTGGTGTCGGCCCCACCGTCCTGAAGCAGGCCTTCGGTAACCTGAGCGCCCGCCAGGTGGCAGGGGATCTGCGCGCGCAGACTACGAAGGGGAACGCGCGGGTCAGCCAGGTGGAGGACTCCCTCTCCCTGGGCCAGGTGGGCGGCAATCTGGTCGCCGAGGGGCTTCAGGGTGGGTTAGCAGCGGAACAGGTCGGGGGGAACGTTCGGCTGGGGCCGCCCTTTTCCCCCGGCCAGACCTACCGCCTGAACACTAGCGGCAACCTGACGGTCCGCCTCCCCGCCGATACCAGCCTCCGCCTGGCGCTTCGAGCGGCCGGCGGGGTTCGCTCTAACCTCCCTGACCTGACCCTGGAGGAGGTGAATGAGGAGACGATGGGCGTTGTGGGAGCCGGTGAAGCCAGCCTGGAGGCGCAGGTCGGCGGGCGCGTCCACTTGCGCCCCGTGGAGCCGGAGGAGGGGCCGGCGGAGGGACTGGAGTTCGACTTCGTGGCTGACCTGGAAGGGTTGGGAGCGCAGGTCGAAGCCCGCATCGCCGAGGCGATGGCAGAGATGGAGGTTCGCATGGAGGAGAGCCTGGGCCGCATAGACAGCGATGAAGTCCACCGCCGGGTAGAGCGAACGATGGAGCGGGCGCGCCGTGAGGCCGGGCGAGCCGCAGAACGGGTCCGCCGTGAGGCCGAGCGGGAGGCGGAACGGGCTCGCCTGCGGGCGGAGCAGGCCGAGCGGCGCTGGCGACGGGCCAGCGGCCGGCGACCTCGCCCCAGGCGGGAGCCGGCGACGGACGAAGAGCGCATGCGAGTCCTGCGCCTGGTGGAGGAGGGGAAGGTCACCCCCGAGCAGGCAGCCGACCTGCTGGCCGCGCTGGAAGGGCGCTAACGTCACCGTCTAACGCGACCAAAGGGATTGAGTGAGGTGAACGTGAAACACACAGAGCAACATCAACCCAAATGGATGATTCCCTTTTTCATCATCTGGACGGGACAGCAGTTTTCGTTGATCGGCACGGGGCGCTAAACATCGTTGGCCCGCCGCTGGGCGCGCTGTTGATGGAGGTGCTGCCGCTGCACGGCGTGATGCTGGTGGATGTGGGCACGGCCATGCTGGCTATCGTTCCACTGTTCTTTGTGCACGTGCCGCAGCCGACGCGCGCGGATAAGGGCGCGGCACAAAAGCTATCCATACTGGCCGATATGCGCGAGGGCCTGCGCTACATTCGGGGCTGGCCGGGGCTGGTGACTCTGATAGGGTCGGCGATGATCTTCAAGATTGCGCTGACACCGGCTTTTTCGCTGCTGCCGCTCCTGGTGACCGAGCACTTCAACGGCGGCGCAGCCCAGTTGAGTCTGTTGGAATCGGTCGCCGGGGTGGGTATTTTGGTTGGCGGTCGCTCCCTTGCCATCAACAGCAGCAGGGGTTGCTGTGACGGAGGGTTAGCAGATGTTTATTCACAAGCGCCTGGAGCGCATTCGCAATATTTACGACGAATACCCCAGGCAGTTCTGGATCCTCATCCTGGGCACGTTCATTGACCGAGTCGGTGGGGCGCTTATGTTCCCCTTCCTCACGCTCTACATCACGCGAAAGTTCGACGTGGGCATGACGGAGGTTGGGGTGATCTTTGGACTGTTCTCCATCGCCAGCGTGGTGGGCAGTATGTTCGGTGGCGCGCTGGCCGATCGCCTGGGACGGAAGGGGATGTTGATCTTTGGACTGATCGCCAGTGCGTCCACCAGTCTACTGATGGGGCTGGTGGGCTCAATCGAGCTTTTCTTTGGCAGTGCGCTGATCGTGGGCCTCTTTGCCAACGCTGGTGGCCCGGCGCAGCAGGCGATGGTCGCCGACCTGCTGCCGGAGGAGAAGCGCGCCCAGGGGTTTGGCATCCTGCGCGTGGTGGCCAACCTCGCCGTCACCATCGGCCCGGCGATTGGAGGGCTGCTGGCCGCCCGGTCATACCTGTCCCTCTTTATCTGCGACGCGGTAGCCAGCCTGATCACGGCTGGCATCGTGATCCTGGCGATACGGGAGACCAGGCCCACCCCCCGCGAGGGCGAGCCCGAGCAGACAATGGCCCAGACCTTCGGCGGCTACCGGGACGTGTTGCGGGACGCCACCTTCGTCCTGTTCATCGGGGCCTGCATCCTGGTGACGCTCGTGTATATGCAGATGAACACCACGCTGGCCGTCTATTTGCGGGATACCTGCTCCGTCTCCGAACAGGGCTTTGGCTACATCATCAGCCTCAACGCGGCGATGGTCGTCCTGTTCCAGTTCTCTATCACGCGCCGGATCGCCAGGTACAGGCCCTTGGTCTTGATGGCCGTAGGCGCGCTGCTATACGCCATTGGATTCAGCATGTACGGCTTCGTCTCGGCTTACGTCTCCTTCCTGGTGGCGATGGTCATCATCACCACCGGCGAGATGCTGACCGCCCCTACCTCTCAGGCGCTGGTGGCCCAGTTCGCGCCCGAGGACATGCGGGGACGGTACATGGCGGTCTTCGGGTTCAGTTGGGTGATTCCGATGGCCGTGGGGCCGCTCCTGGCCGGGTTGATCATGGACAATGGCGACCCGCGCTGGGTCTGGTACGCTGCCGGGCTGGTGGGATTGATGGCCGCCGGGGCCTTCGCCCTGCTGCAACGCCGGGTTGGACGAGCCGCCGAGGTTGTTGCTGCCAGGCGAGGAGGGTACAGAGCCCGGCGAGCGAGTGAACGATGAATTGCCAAACTCCGGCTGGAAGGTGTTTATGGATGAACGATTGCAGATTCTGGGACTGACCGAGGCGGGAGAGATCAGCGTCGAGGAGGGAGCGCGGCGGTTGGAGGCGCTGGCGGAGGCGCCGGATGCATTTGCTGCCCCTGTCGCCCGCCCGGTTTGGGTGCGGTGGCTGTGGCAGGCCGTGTTCTGGACAGGGGTCGGTCTGGTGGCAGGCGGCGGGATGCTGGTGGCGTCCGCCTACGCCCGGGAGGTCGCCGCCAGGTGGTTGATCTGGGGCTGGATCCTCTTCGCCCTGGGTGTGCTGGGGTTGGTGCTGGGCTGGTGGCTGCAGCGGGCCCACTGGCTCTCCCTGCGGGTGCGGCAGCCTGACGGCCCCAACGTCTCCTTCGCCCTGCCGCTGCCGCTGGGGCCCGTCGCCTGGGTGCTGCGCCTACTCGGTCCTTTCATCCCACAACTTGAGGAGACGGGGGCAGATGAAATGATCCTGGCACTGCGGGAGGAAATGCAAGACGGACACCCTTTCATAGTCGAGGTGGACGAGGGAGAGGGCGGGGAGCAAGTGCAAATCTATTTCGGTTAGGAGGTGGAACGTGACGATGGCAAGCGAAGAGCGACTGAAGATTCTCCAGATGCTGGAGGAGGGGAAAATCACGGCGGATGAGACGGCCACCCTGCTGCGAGCGTTGGAAGGGGGGCGGCGCACTGCGCAGGTAACCCCAACACAGGCTGGGAGGAAAAAGTTCCTCCGCGTCCAGGTGACCGACATGGCCTCGGGAACGGCGAAGGTGAACGTGACAGTTCCGATGGGGTTGGTGAGCGCGGGATTACGCATGGCGGAGCGGTTTGCCCCGGAGCTTAAGGGCTTCGACATGCAGGAATTGGAGGACTTGCTCGCCAGCGGCGCGGGCGGCAAGCTCGTTGAGGTGATGGACGAGGAGGACAACGAGCGGGTGGAAATCTACGTGGAATAGACCTGATAAAACGTGAAACGTGAAACGTAAATTGCCCTTGCAGGGGTGGGCCGGAGGTCGAACCTTGGTCACTCCTGTGAGGTATTCTTGATGCACCCCAGGTGGTTTGGGGCACTCCGTCCTGCAGTCTCGGCGGGGCCGGCGTTCGACGCGCTGGCCCCGCGCTCGTTTCTATGGCAAGACGCCGAGTGCGTTGTGGCGGGTTGTCTCCACCATTTGGCAATTTGGCAGGGAGCCAGGCGTGGTGTATACTGACTGTGATACATCTGGAAGGAGTACACCGATGCCTATCAATCTCTCCGATCCGATCGAGTTCCGCCCTGAACAGGTACAGCGATATCTGCCTTTCAAGTTATACAATGAACTGACCCTCAACCCAGGCCCTGAGGTCATAGAACAGTGCGTTGAATATCTGACGGACTTGCTGCAAACAGTACAAACCTACTGCTCTGCCCCGGTTCTTACGGAAGCGAAGCTCGATCCTCACAACGTGCAAGGCAAGTGGTGTGAGGCCGCGTTGCTGTTTGCCGATATCTCGGGTTTTACTGCTATGAGTGAGCGGTTGAACGCGCGTGGGCGGGCGGGAGCGGAGGAGATCACACACATTGTAAACGCGTACTTTACGGCGATGGTGGACATTTTGCACCACAATGGCGGAGCACTGATCAAGTTTGGCGGCGACGCGCTGCTGGGGTTGTTTGTAGGCCAGGCACAGAACACGGCCCGCTACGCGGTTCAGGCCGCGCTGGATATGCAGCGGGCGATGGTTCAGTTTGCCGACGTAGAAACATCAACCGGGCACTTCAAGCTACAAATGAAGGTGGGACTCCACACAGGCCAGGTGTTCACAGCGCACGTAGGAACAGCATCTCGGATGGAGTACTGGGTGACCGGAGACGACGTGAACCACACGGCGCTGGCCGAAGAGGCTGCCAGGAAAGGACAAATTGTAGTATCCAAAGCCATCCTGCAACACCTGGCCGGGTGGGTCGATGCGACGCCTCTGCCCTCCAGCCACCCCGGTGAGCCGTCCTTTTACGCGCTGCCTGTAGCCCCGGTACGCAAGTTGGCACCCCCGCCTGTATTAAGAGATTGCTCTATTTCACAACTCTCCACTCTCCACTCTCCACCCTCCACTCTCCGTATATCTGAACTCACGCATCGTCTGGACACGTTGGTGCCCTATTTGCCCGCCGGCCTGCTCCCTCGATTGGCGTACAACCCACGCAGTCGCAGGGTGGAGGGAGAGCATCGTCTGGTCGCCGTGTTGTTCGTCAATGTGGTCGGGTTCAGCGAACTGGCGACCGCGTTGGCATCCGGGGCTTCGGCAGAGCTCAGTCTAGCCCAGACTGACACATTGACGGAGACAATGCAGGACTATTTTGAGACCATGCAATCCATCATTGAGGGACACGGGGGGACGATCAACAAAACCGACCTGTATTCTACCGGGGACAAATTATTGGCCATATTTGGCGCGCCGGTCGCACACGAGGACGACGTGGACCAGGCGGCGCGCGCAGCGGTCGCGATGCAGGCTACATTGGAGGGGGTGAACCAGCGTTTGGCCGCAAGATGTCCAAACGTGAACGTGCGTCTACGCCAACGCATCGGGCTTTCGACGGGCTACGTGTTCTCCGGGAACGTGGGGTCGGAAACCCGCCAGGAGTACACGATCATGGGCGACGAGGTCAACCTGGCAGCGCGGTTGATGTCGGCCGCCCGGTGGGATGAGACGTGGGTCAGCAGCCACGTGTTCTATTGGTTGGAGCCTTTCGGCACGTTTGAAGCTGGCGGCGCCCTCTCCCTCAAAGGCAAGCGGGAGCCCGTTCAAGTGTACCGGCTCGAGCACATGGGGGAGACCCGTCGCCCCAGACCACCCCTGGTTGATCGAGATCAAGCCCAGGCGACGCTGCGAGGCTGTCTGGATCAATTGCTGCAGGGGCAGGGCCAGATCGTCTCGCTGATTGGGGAGCCGGGCATCGGCAAATCGCGCCTGTTGGCCGAGCTACGACCCGTAGCCGAGGCCCAGGGTGTCCTGTGGCTGGCCGGAGATTGTCGCGAGCAGCAGGCAACGTATCACCTGTTGGCAAGTCTGTTGCGTGACTATTTGAAACTGGAACCGGCGGACGATCCAAGCATCCAGCGACAGGTGCTGGTGCAGAAAATAGAGGGCATGTTTGGTCCAGATCAGATCAAGGAAAAGGGGCCTTTTCTGGCCATCGTGATGGACCTGCCGCTGGCCGACAAATGGAGGGAGCGCGTCGAATTCCTGGGAGAACATCTGTCTGCCCGTCTGGCCAAAGAGATAGCGGAATTTTTTGACCGGTTGACCGAGGATCAGCCGTTGATCCTGGCCTGTGACGATCTGCATTGGCTTGACGATGGCTCGGCTGACATTTTGCTCAAGCTTCTGGAGTTAGTCGAGTACGCGCCCATCATGTTGGGCTTTACGCTGCGCCCAGGCCAGTACCCCGCTTACGGGCGAGTTGCTGGTGCTGCGACGACCCGGTTTTTCGATTGGCACACGCAGATTCGCCTGAAGCCGCTGAGCGCGGACGACAGCGCTCAAGTCGTGGCTGCTATCCTGGGTCAGGCCGTCCCATCTGAATTCCAGGAGCGCGTATACCAACGCAGCCGGGGGAACCCGCTGTTTATCGGAGAGATTGCCCGTACTGCCGTCACTGCGCCCGAGGTCTCGATTCCGGGCCGCGTGCAGAAAGTTATCGAAAGCCGGGTGGACGCGCTGCCCGAAGGGCCACGGCGGACAATCAAAGCAGCGGCTGTCGTTGGAGTACAGTTCACCTTGCCCGAGTTGGTGTGTGTGTTGGAGGAACGAGAGCAAGACGTACGGCGCAGCCTGGCCGCATTGCGCAGAATGCAACTGGTTGACATCAGGGAAAAGAAGTATGAGTTTGTGCATCCTTTGGCCTGGGAGGCCATCTTTAACGGTCAGAGCGATCGAGTTCGATGGACCTTTCATCGCAGGTTGGGCGAATATTGGGCGGGACAGACGAACCCACACAAGGCCGCCCATCACTATTTTGCCGCCGAGGTGTGGGACCAGGCGCTGGAGCAAGGCGAGCGCGCTGCCGACCAGCGCCGTGAAGCGTACGCCAACCAGGAGGCGATCCGGCTATACCGGCAGGCTTTGAAAGCTGCTGAGGAGTTAGGGGACCTGGCAGCGCAGGGTCGTCTGTATCGCCGGCTGGGCCAGGTCGCCTTGCGCTCAGGGAAGTATGAGCAGGCCGTGCAGGCCCACCAACGAGAGTTGGAGTTTTTGCCAGGCGGGTCAGCCGGCGCGTTGGCCCGGGCGGAGGTACACTGTGCGCTAGGGCGTATCTACGATCAGTGGGGCAAATTCGATCAGGCGCTGGAGGAACTGAACCGGGGACTGAGATTGGCCGGCCAGGAGACGAGTGTAACGCGGGTGCAGTTGTTGCGCGTGCGTTGTTCGGTGTTGACCAGCACTGGGGAATTGGCTGAAGCGGAACGGGACGGATTGGAAGCCTTGCAGATGGCGCGGGGTACGGATGCGCGCCTGGAAGAAGCGTATGCCTGTAACAACCTGGGTGTACTCTATGGTACGCAAGGCCAATACGAGCTTGCCCTGGAGTACCATCAACGTAGCTTGACCGTGCGCCGGGAACTGGGTGTCGCTTATGATGTCGCTCAGTCGCTAGAAAACGTGGGGACAGCGCTCAGTTTCCTGGGAAGGCTGGACGAGGCCGAAGCCCATTATCAGGAGACGTTGGAAACTCAGAAGGACATTGGCAACCGGGGCGATGAGGCGAGTATCTATCACAACCTGGCCTGGTTGCACCGGGAACGGGAGCAGCCGGAGGCCGCGGAGAGCGAGTTCTTGCACGCGCTGGCGCTCTGGGAAGGGATGGATCATCGCAGAGGCGTCGCTTTTGTTCACAATGACCTGGGCACGCTCTACCTGGAACAGGGACGGTTGGACGAGGCGCGAGACCACCTGGAGAGATCGGCTCAGCGCTACGAGGATATGGGAGCCAACACCTTTCTGCCGGAAAACTACGTGGTGCTGGCCCAGGTCTATCTTGGGTTGGGTCGGCCCCAGGACGCGCTGGCGGCTGCACAGAAAGCGTTGGATTGGGCGCTACAGAACAGAGACCGTCGCCAGGAAGCAATGGCGTGTCGGGCGCTAGGCGAGGTCCACCTGGCCAGCGCGGACCTGGCTGCTGCGCAGCGTTATGCACAGCGCAGCCTGGATCTGGCACAGGCGGAACCGCCGTTGTCCGACCAGGTACAAGTGGCAATGGAACTGCTGGAAAAGATCCGGTAGTGTTCAAACCGAACGTATGAGCTGTGACTTCGGATTGGACACTTTCTTGACCTCGCAAAATATGACATCGGATAAAGAGGATTAAACGAACTGGCGTTGGGGCCAATGTCCAACTTAACCTCACAACTGCGGCACAAATTCGGTTAATCCTCCAGATTCGTTGTCATATTCAGGCCAGGGCAAGTATTTACCATTTGGCGATACACAACACGAATCAGGAGGTGTACCATGCAGAAAATCACACACCTTCTCATCTGCCTGGCGGGTGCGTTTGGCGCGCTGGCCCTGTTCTTGCTCCTGCCGCCAGGCAGAGCGGCGGCCAGCGGCGGTGCTCCCTTTGGGGCTGGGTCCATCATCACCGACACTGCCGACGGCTCCACATCGGTCTATGCGGCGGATGTGGACGGCGACGGGGATATGGACGTCCTCTCCGCCTCCTTCAACGACGACAAGATTGCCTGGTATGAGAACGACGGCGGCTCGCCCCCCGCCTTCACCAGCCATGTCATCACCACCAACGCCAAAATGGCCTGGTCGGTCTACGCGGCGGACGTGGACGGCGACGGTGACCTGGATGTCCTCTCCGCCTCCTACGACGACAAGATCGCCTGGTATGAGAACGACGGCAATTCTCCCCCCGCCTTCATCAGTCACGTCATCACCACCAACGCCAACGACGCCCGCTCGGTCTACGCGGCGGACGTGGACGGCGACGGCGACCTGGACGTCCTCTCCGCCTCCTACGGCGACGACAAGATCTGCTTCTCAGAGACTACGAATAGGGAAG
>CAYPOY010000020.1:0-28176 GCA_964412395.1 uncultured Anaerolineales bacterium
GGTCCTACGCTACGCCGGGAAAAGCTCTCGGCTAATGTGCCATTGTCAAACTACGATCAGGAGGAAGTGTGCTATGCCTCGCTATCAACGACCAACCGGAACCCTGGATGTCTTGCCGGAGGACCAGCTTTACTGGGACTACGTGCGTGTCCAGGCACGGCACCTGGCGGAACTGGCCGGCTTTGAGCGCATTGATGTGCCTGTCTTCGAGGCGACCGAACTGTTCGCCCGTGGCATCGGCGCAGGGACTGACGTGGTGGACAAGGAGATGTATACGTTCACTGACAAAGGGGGCAACCAATTGACCCTGCGGCCGGAGTTCACCGCTGGCGTGGTACGCGCCTACATCGAAAACGGGCTCCATGTGCGCACCCAGCTGCAGAAACTCTACTCCTTCGGCCCCACCTTCCGCTACGACCGGCCCCAGGCGGGCAGATACCGCCAGTTTACCCAGTTCAACGTCGAGATCCTGGGTGAGCAGGACCCTGCCGCTGACGTGGAAGTGATGGTGCTGGTATGGGACCTCTACGCCGGGCTGGGCTTCCGCGACCTGGTGTTTCAACTGAACTCGACCGGTTGCCCGCGCTGCCGGCCGGGTTACGTGGCGGCGCTGAAGGCATACTACGCCGGACATCGCGACGAGATCTGCGAGGACTGCCACCGGCGGCTGGAGCGCAGCCCGCTGCGCGTGCTTGACTGCAAGGCTGACCAGTGCCAGCCGATCATCGCGGGCGCTCCCCACTTCCTCGATCACCTATGCGACGAGTGTGTCGAGCACTTCCGCACCCTGCGCGAGTATCTGGACCTGCTGAGCCGGGCTTATGTCATCAACCACCAGTTGGTGCGCGGGCTTGACTACTATACCAAGACGGTCTTCGAGGTCTGGGCGGCCGGGATTGGCGCGCAAACGGCCGTCTGCGGCGGGGGCCGGTACGATGGTCTGATCGAACTCCTGGGCGGCCGGCCAACCCCTGGCGTGGGCGTGGCCGTGGGGATTGAGCGCATCATCCTGGTGATGAAGGGACTGGGCGTGGAGGTGCCCCCCTTGCCGAAACCGCCGGTCTTCCTGGCGCACCTGGGGCCGCAGGCCAAGCGGGAGGCATTACGGCTGGTAGATGCGCTGCACCGGGAAGGTGTGGGGGCGTGGATCGCGTTTGGGAAGCGAGGGTTGAAGAGCCAACTCCGCGAGGCCGGCAAACGTACCGTTCGCTATGCCGTCATCCTGGGGGAGGACGAGTTGGCCACCGGGGCGGCGGTGGTGCGGGATATGCGGGCGGGGGATCAGGTGAGCGTGGAACTATCCGGGTTGGTTGAGTGGCTGAAAGCGCGGGTGTGATGTGTTCTTCCCTGTCTACCGCCTACTGTCTACCGTTTGCTGTCACCATAATGAGTTGACGTGAAGACGATCGGCATCCTCTACAATCCTTGTGTTGTCCGGGCACGCCCCCTGGCAGAGGAAATGGCCGCGTGGACAGAGCGGCAGGGATGGCAAACACAGATCTGCACGGCAGACGACGCTCTGGCTGTATTCTGCTTACCAGAGATCGACCTGCTGGTGACACTGGGCGGTGATGGCTCGATTCTGCGGGCGGCGCGGGCCGCGGCTCCTTACGGCACGCCGATCCTGGGGGTCAACCTGGGGCGGGTAGGGTTCCTCACCGAGGCTGAGCCGGAGATGTGGCGAGATGTCCTGTCACGAGTGCTGGCCGGTGACTACTGGGTCGAGGAGCGGATGATGCTTCGTGTAGTGAGCCAGCGGGACGGCGAGGTGTTGGGGCAGGCCGAGGCATTGAACGACGTGGTGGTGGGGCGGGGGGCGCGGGCCCGCGTGGTGCGCCTGCGCGTCGAGGTTGACGGGGGGTACCTGGCCACTTATGTCGCCGATGGCCTCATCGTCGCCACGCCGACGGGGAGCACTGCCTACGCGCTGGCGGCAGGGGGGCCGGTCTTGCCGCCGCAATTGCGCAACGTCTTGCTGGTGCCGGTCGCGCCGCACCTGAGCATGGAGCGGCCTATCGTTCTGTCCGAGGGAGTCAGGGTACGCATCGTCGTCACCGGCGTCCGACTGGCGGTATTGACGGTAGACGGGGAAGTACAGGCAGAACTGGAGAATGGGGACGAAGTGATAGTAGAGGCTGGGCCACACGTGGCCCGCTTTGCGCGGGTGCGGGAAAAGACGTACTTCTACAAGACGCTGGTCGCCCGGTTGGTGCCACGGAATCAAATCTCGAATCTCGAATTCTGAATTTCGGAACTTGATCTGGAGTCAAAAGCATGAGCGAACCGACGTACTGTGTCAATCATCCCAACGTCGAGACCTACCTGCGTTGCAACAAGTGCGGGCGGCCTATATGCGCCAAGTGCGCGGTGCTGACGCCGGTCGGCTACCGCTGCCGGGACTGTGTCAATGCCCAGCAGCGGGCCTTCTACGCCGATTTCCGCTCTGTCCACTACCTGGTCGCCGCTGCGGTCGCGTTTCCCCTGTCGCTGGTGGCGGGATGGCTGCTCCCCAGCCTGGGCTGGTACGTCATCATTCTGGGACCGCTGACCGGTGGGGGCATTGCCAATGTGGCGCACTGGGCCATCCGGCGGCGGCGTGGGAAGTATACCTGGCTGGTCGTGTGTGGGTGTATCATAGTTGGCACCCTGCCCAATTTGCTGTTCACGCTTCTCAGGCCCCAATCGCAGATGTTTCTATCGGAGACGTCTTACATCACAAGTGTACTTATGGGGCTCCTATGGGACGTCGTCTACCTCGTGACAGCGGTAGGCGCGGCTTATGCCTGGTTGCGCTACAGGCGGCACAGATAGGAGGCTCAAGTGCTGGCTGAACTGCGCATCCATGACTTTGCCATCATTGATGAGTTGCCGTTGACTTTCGCGCCAGGCTTCTCGGTGCTGACCGGCGAGACCGGCGCGGGCAAATCCATCATCATTGACGCGGTGGGACTGGTGCTGGGTGGCCGGGCCGAGAGCACTGTTGTGCGAGCCGGGGCCGACCGTGCTATCATCGAGGCCACTTTCCGGCTGAGCCCCGCGCAGCGGGTTGCGATTGATCCCGTGTTGAGGCGGGAGGGGCTGGAGGGAGATAACCCCGCCCTGTTGCTCCTGGGGCGCGAGGTACGGCTTAGCGGACGCAGCGTCTCCCGCGTCAACGGGCGGGCCGTCACGCTGGTACTCCTGCGCGAGGTGGCCGAAGGGCTGGTTGACATCCATGGCCAAAGCGAGCATCTCTCGCTGTTGCGGGTGCGCGAGCATGTCAACCTGCTGGATCGGTACGGTGAACTGTGGCCGCTGCGGGCGCAGGTCGCTAACGTGGTGAGCCACGTGCGGGCGGTGCGGCGGGAACTGGCCGACCTGGTGCTCCGCGAGCAGGAACTGGCGCACCGGGCCGATCTTCTCCAGTTCCAGATCGGTGAGATAAGCGCGGCGGCCCTCCAACCCGGCGAGGAAGAGGGGTTGCTCGAGGAGCGGCTGCGGCTGACCCACGCCGAGCAACTGGCCGCGCTGGTCGGTGAAGCGATCCGTGCGCTTGAGGAGGGCGAGGGCGAGTCCCTGGCGGCACTTGACCTGTTGGGCGCGGCGCTGCGTGCTCTGGAGGTGTTGGCTCGCATTGACCCGGCGCTGGAACTTGGGTTGCGCGCCGCCGAGAGTGTCAATTATCAGATGGAGGAACTGGCCAGGAGCCTGCGTGACTATCGAGAGCAGGTCGAGTCCAACCCTCGGCGGCTGCAGGAGGTGGAAGACCGGCTGGCGTTGATCCGCCGGTTGGAGCGCAAGTATGGCCCGACGATCCCCGACGTGCTGGCCTACGCCGAGAAGGCAGCGCGTGAACTGGACACCATCACCCACAGCGAGGAGCGCATCGCCGAGTTACAGGCGGAGGAAGAGCGCCTGCTGGCAGAGTTGAGCGGGTTGGCGGTGGAACTCTCGTTGCGGCGGCGCGAGGCGGCGAAGCGACTGGCGGCGGGGATCGAGGAGGAACTGGAAGACCTGCGGATGGAGGGGGCGCGGTTTGGGGTGGACTTCCAGTGGCGGGAAGATCCGGAGGGCGTGCCTGTCATCGAATCTCAAATCTCAAATCTCAAATCTCAAATCGGCGAGTCAGCGAGTCAGCGAGTCAGCGAGTCAGCGAGTCAGCGAATCGGCGACTTACCAGAGGGATGCTTCGCTTTTGACACCAGTGGCATAGACCGGGTTGGATTCCTTGTTTCCCCTAACCCCGGCGAGCCGTTGAAGCCGCTGGCGAAGATCGCTTCCGGCGGTGAGACTTCCCGGCTGATGTTGGCGCTCAAGACGGTACTCTCCCGCGCCGACGAGACGCCGACGCTCATCTTCGACGAGATTGACCAGGGCATCGGCGGGCGCGTGGGGGCGACGGTGGGCGAGAAGCTGTGGGAGCTGGCGGCCGGGACAGGGCCGGGCGGCTTGCGTCACCAGGTACTGTGCGTGACCCACCTGCCGCAGTTGGCCGGTTTCGGAGACGTGCACTTCCACGTGGAAAAGGTCGTGACGGGCGAGCGCACAGTGACGCAGGTCAGGCAGTTGCAGGGTGGGGCGCGTGTGGAGGAGCTGGCGCAGATGCTGGGCGCGAGCGGCGAGGGGGCGTACCGGAGCGCGGAGGAGATCTTGGCGCAGGTCGAAAGATGCAAGAGGCAAGAGGCAGGAAGAACCTGAGCCGCGTGCGCGACGGCTGGGATGAGGTGGAGGCAGAGGAGACCCGCCTGCTGCGTCAGATGACAGTGCAGGAGAGCCTGCGTCATCTGCTGGCGCTCCAGCGGGCCTTCGAGCCCCAGTTGCGGCAGACCGAAGGACTGTTCCGCGCTGACCGCCTGGCTTATCTGGAAGAACTACAGCGCCGGCTGGGCACGTTGGCCGGGCGGACGGAGGAGCAGCGTGGAAAACCTATTTGAGTCACTGGTGGCCCTGCAAGACCGTCTGCGCCAGGCAGGCATCCCTTCGGCCGTCATCGGCGGGGTGGCTGTGGGCGTGTGGGGCGAGCCGCGTGTGACGCGCGATGTGGACGTGAAGGTACTCCTGGGGCGCGACAATGCGCCGCGTCTGCTGGAAGTCATTGCGCCCGACTACGTCCCTTTGCAGGCCGATCCCCTGCGAGCCCTGACCCACACCGGCATCTTGTTCGTAGAGGACAGGCTGGGCACGCGTCTGGATCTCCTGCTGGCTGATACGGGCTTCGACGCAGCCGCTATCCGACGGGCGCTGCCCGTAGAGTTGCAGCCTGGTCTGGTCGCTCGCGTTTGCAGCGCCGAAGACTTGATCATCTATAAACTGATCTCCACCCGGCTGCGGGACTACGAGGACGCCGGAAGCGTCGTCCGCCGGCAGGGAGGCGCGCTGGACGATGCTTATGTGCTGGACTGGTTACGCCAATTTGAGCAGGCGCTGGACGACTCCACGCTCGTCGCAGAGTACCAGCGCTTGAGGGAAGCAAGAGGTAAAAGTGGGTAACTGGCTTCAGGGGTTAGCCCCGCTGCCGATGGTGCTCTTGACATTACTTCCAGTACGTTCTATACTGAATCAGCGGAGGCCTGCCTGTGTACATTGATGATTTCGTATGGTTGCCCGATATCGTCGAAAAACTGGCTGTCGAGTACTGTGTCTCGCAAGACGAAGTTGAGGAAGTATTCTTCAATCGTCCACAGTATCGCTTTGTCGAGTCCGGGCATAGACCGGGTGAAGATGTGTACTCAGCCAGCGGACAGACTGATGCGGGCCGATATCTGATTGTGTTTTTCATCCACAAACCGAACAACGTTGCTTTGATCTTGAGTGCGCGAGACATGGACAGGATGGAACGGAGACATTATGAGCGAAAGTGATGACACTCAAATCACCAGCATCTCAAAAGCACGCACGCTGGAAGAGGTTGCTGACTTCTGGGATACTCACAGCCTGGCCGACTATTGGGATCAGACTCATGAAGTTGAATTCGAGGTCAGGGCCAAGCGCAGGCGGCGCGTAACGCTTGACCCGGATGTCTATGCGGGGGTTGCGGTTCAGGCCTACGCGCGTGGCGTCTTGCCTGAGACATTGGTCAACCTGTGGGTGGCTGAACGGCTACAAGCGTCCAGGTGAACACGCGTTGCCTTCGCCTCGCTTGCATGGTCTACATCTGCCAACACCTGACTGATCCCTTCGGATACCCCACGTTCTGCCCCTGGACGTTTGTCGTCCTACCCATCAGTGCACTGGTTTCCCATTTCACTGCTCACAGAGGACAAGAAGCGTGAAGCAAGAAGCACGCAACACGCTCAAGATACTCTGGCGTGCGGTCTTTTGGGTTTCCTTTCCTTTCGGTATTCTGTCCTTCGTGCTGCCCATCTACGGCAAGGAACTGGGCGCCACGGCGTTGGAGGTGGGCGGGTTCTTCTCCGCCATCTCGTTCGTGCCGGTCATCGTGCGGCCTTTCCTGGGCCGGGCGCTGGACCGGTGGGGGCGCAGGTTCTTCCTGCTGCTGGGATTGCTCGGCTACGCGGCCGCCATGGTCGTGTTCTGCTTCGCCGATACGGTGTGGCTGCTGACCGTCGCCCGCTTTGTTCAGGGGCTGGGGCAGGCGTTCCTCTGGCTCTCGGCCTACACCATCGTGGCCGACGTCGCCGCCGAGACGGGGCGCGGGCACGACTTTGGCATCATTGACGAGGCAACCAACCGGGGGGCAATTATCGGCACCACTGCCGGGTTTACTGCTATCTTCACATTGGAGGGCTTCGGCCTGGGTTGGGAGCGGATCTGGTTCTGGCTCTTCGCCGCCTACACTGTGCCGGCGCTGCTGGCGCTGTGGATCGGCTGGCGGGGCGTGCAGGAGACGCGCCCGCAGGCGACCACGCAGCCCATCGAGAGCCTCTCTATCTCCGGCCAACTGCTGGCATTGATGGGCATCGTCTGTGTCACCGGTGCCTCGACCGCGATGGTCTGGCCGCTGCTGATGGTTTTCCTCCAGGATGCGATGGGGGCCAAGGTGTGGGAACTGTCGCTGGCCTATCTGCCGGCTGCATTGATCAGTGCCTTCCTCCCCTCACGTATGGGGCGCGTCGCCGACCGCCTGGGGCGCAAGACGCCAATGATCGCCGGGTTGCTCGTGGGCGCGCTGGCCTCGGCGCTGATCCCACACCTGCGCAGCGTGATCGCGTTAACGGTGTTGTGGGCTGTGGAGTCGCTGGGCTACACCGCCTCGGTGCCGGCGGAGCGCGCCTTCGTCGCCGACATCGCGGGCGAGGACACGCGCGGCACCAGTTACGGGCTCTACACCTTTGCCTACTTCCTGGGAGCGGCGCTGGGGCCGCTAGTGGGTGGCTGGCTGTACGACAATCTTGGGCGCGCGACGCCTTTTTACCTCAACACTGCCGTCCTGCTTGCGAGCGCGTTGCTGGTGGCGGCGGTGTTGCGCGAGTCACGTGCTACCAATCCCGATCACTTTTCCCTGTGAGCCATTCGTGGTATATATGCACTCCAGACAGCAGGAGGCTTTCTGTGAGCGAGAACACAATCGTAATGCCGGATCAGTTGGTTGCCCAACTTACTGCGAGCCAGTTGGACGCGCTCATCACTGCTATTGTGCGGCGCGTGGTGCGTGAAGAGCTCCGCCGTGACTACTAAGTGGACGAGCATGGCGTCAAGGTGCTGTACACGGCGGAGGAGGCTGCCCCTACCTACCTGGCCGAATTGCAGGAAGATTACAAGGCCATACAGAGGGATGAGGTGGAGTTGAGCAGCAGCGAGGAGGTAGTGCAAGAGCTGCGTGACCTATGGCGGTTAGCAAAACCGCCCTACACTGCCTCTGCCCCAAGATATTGAGAAGATACCGATGGTAGATACTTCTGGCCTCAAGAAATCGTTAGACATTTCGACACCGAGAGCAAGAAGTGGTACGCCAGAGTTACTCTTGGCGGAAATCCCCCCTATACCACGGAAATCGTCGCTGCCATTGTTGGGCAATCAAGCCAAGTGCTGTGGGACTATTACTATAAGTTAGGCCCAACGAGCGGGTGGATGCATATACAAGTGCCGCCCGTCGTCACCTCAGCCGTCGGCTGCCATTGCCGCAATGAAGGCGGGGGATTAACGGTAAGATGGAGTGACCCAGGAGCAGGCAATGAGGCGCAACCTGACCTGAAACGTGATTCCTCAGAAACTCTCCCTCACCAACTTCATGTGCTACCGCCAGGCGGATTTGGACTTCTCCGGCATCCACGTCGCGTGCCTGGTCGGTGAGAACGGCGCGGGCAAGTCTGCCCTGCTCGACGCCATCACCTGGGCGCTGTGGGGTAAGTCACGGGCCAGGCGGGACGACGAACTGATCCACCTGGGCGAGGATGAGATGGCGGTCGAGTTCACGTTCGGTCTGGGAAAGCAGGTCTGCCGTGTGCTGCGCCAGCGCAAGGCTGGCAAGCGCGGCAGCACCTTGCTTGATTTCCAGGTGCAGGCCCTTCCCCCCTATGGGGAGGATAGAGGCGGGGCGGGTGGGCGGTGGCGTTCCATCGCCGAGAGCGGTATACGGGCCACCCAGGGGAAGATCGAGCGTGTCCTGCATCTCGACTATGAGACCTTCGTCAACTCTGCCTTCCTCCGCCAGGGCCGGGCTGACGAATTCACGGTCAAGACCGCCGCCGAGCGGAAGCGCGTGCTGGGAGACATCCTGGGGCTCGACCGCTGGACGGTCTACGAGGAGCGGGCTAAGGAACGGTTGCGGGCCATCCAGGCCGAGGTAGAGGTGATCGGGCTGCGGCTGCGGGAGATCGAGGCCGAACTGGCCCGGCGGCCCGAGTACGAGGCGGAACTTCGGACGGCCGAGGCGGCCGTGGCTGAACTGAGCGCCGCGCTCCAGGCGGCCCAGGCGGCCTATCAACAGATCCAGATGGCGCGGACGGAACTCCGGCATGCCGAGGCGCAGGTCGCCGAACTGGTCGAGCGGATGGCCCAGGCGGAGCGGGAGCTGGCGGCGCTTTCTGAGGAGCGAGCCACGCGGGAGAAGCGACTGGCCGGGTACGAGAGTCTGCTGGCCCATGCGGACGAGATCGAGGCCGGTTACGCCGCCTATCAGCAGGCGGTCGAGCAGGAGCGGGCACTGGGGGCCAAACTGCACCAGTCGGTGGAATTGAACGAGCGCCGCGTGGCTCTGGAGGCCCAACTATCCGAGGCGCGACACCGGCTCGAGACAGAGCGCGAGGTCATCGCTCAGCGCATCGCCGAACTAGAGAGTCGCCTGCCCGATGGTGCGCTGTTGGCTGAGTGTGAAGAAGTACAGGCCCAACTCGCCCATCTGGCCCAGTTATCGGAGAGCCGGGATGCGGCGCGGGAGGACCTGGCGCGCATCGCTGAGGAGCGGGCGGAGTTGCGGGCGCGCAATGAGGCACTACGGGCCGAGATGGACGCGCTTAAGAAGAAAATCACGCTGTTGGAGCGAGCGGGAGCCGAGTGTCCCCTCTGCGAACAACCCCTCACTGACGAGCACCGGCTTCGGTTGCTGAATCAGTTCCAGACCGAGGGGCGGGCCAGGGGAGATGCCTACCGCGCAAACCAGGCGACGGCGAAGGAGTTGGCCGAGCGAGCGCGGGCGTTGAAAGGACAGATCGCCGAAAGTGACCAACTGCTGCGCGATCTGTCGCCACTGCAGAGGCGGGAGGCAGCGTTGGTCGGGCAACTCGAGCAGGGACGACAGGCGGCCGGGGCACTGGATGGCGCTCAGGTGGAAATGACTGTAGTGGAGCGGCGGCTGGATACGGGTGAGTATGCTCCCCAGGTGCGGGCCGAACTGGTGCAGGCGTTGATGCAAGCGGCAGAACTGGGCTACGACGCGACGGCCCACGAGGCGGCGCGACAGGCGGTGACCGAGGGGCAGGTCTTCGCTGAGCGGAAGGCGCAGTTGAGCGCCGCGCAGATGGGGGTAGAGGAGGAGCAGGCAGCGCTCAGGCGACTGGAAGAGGCCGAGAAGCGGTCACGGCAGCACATAGAGACCGAGCAGGCGCGCCGGACGGAGTTGGAGCAAAAAGCCGGGGAGCTACGGGAGCGCCTGAAGGACGCACCGGCAGTCGAGACGGAGTTGCAGCGGGTACGCGGGGAGGAAGCCGCCGCTCGCCAGCGACTGGGCGCGGCGCAGCAGCGGCTGGAAGCGTGTAAGGCGCTTGAGCAGCAGCGCGCAGACAAACTGAAGCGGCGGGATGAGTTGATCGCTGAGAAATCCATCTACGATGAACTGAGGACCGCCTTCGGTGTCAAGGGTGTGCCGGCGATGATCATCGAAGCGGCGGTGCCAGAGATCGAGGTCGAGGCCAACCGGCTCCTGGCGCGGATGACCGCTGGTCGCATGCACGTGCGCTTCGACACGCAGCGGGAGACGCTGGCGGGCGAGGTGCGGGAGACGTTGGAGATTAAGATCGCCGACGAACTAGGGACACGGGAGTATTCCCTCTATTCAGGAGGTGAGGCATTCCGGGTCAACTTCGCCATCCGCGTCGCACTCTCGAAACTTCTGGCACGGCGGGCGGGGGCGCAGTTGCAGACTTTGGTGATTGACGAGGGATTTGGCACACAGGACACGCAGGGCCGCGGACGGCTGGTCGAAGCAATCAACGCTATTCAGGACGACTTCGCGCGCGTGCTGGTGATCACACACATTGAGGAGTTGAAGGATGCGTTCCCTGTGCGCATCGAAGTGACCAAGACGCAGGAGGGGTCAGTGGTGGAGGTGGTGTAGCTTGTCACTCACCGCGCTCGTCGTGCCAGCCTCTCCTGCCGTCGCTTCGCGCGGCGCATCTCCCAGGCGTTGCGGAACTCGTCCAGTTGGCGCGAGAGCGTCATCCAATCCTCGACCAGGAGGACGAAACCAGTGATGTCAGGGGACAGGAGGTAGGGGCTGAACCAGAGGCGCAGCCACGCTTTGCTGACCGGGTACTTTGAAAGTTCCACCACCAGCGTGGTCTTGCCCCAGTAAGGGCGTAGCCAGTGTTGGCGGGCCGCCTTCTCTCCAGACGGACTGAAAACCCGGGCGAAGGGTTGTGGGCGCACTCCCTTGAACCGGCCGTAGGAGACGACGAGTGGGTAGAAAGGGGTCTGAATGCGCAGGTGGTTTGGCCTACACTGCACCCAGGCCAGTCGCCGGGCCAGGTAGGTGAAAACCAGGATGATAAGTGAAACAAAGGCCGGGATGAGGGTGAGGGCGCGGAATGAGGCGTGGATGATCGAGATGCGAGGCGCAAACCACCATAGGGCTACTGAGGCCAGTACGATCAGGATACAGGGCCATGCCCAGCGCTGCCACATGCGTTCGTAGATTGAAAGGCGAAAGCGTTTCCCGCGTTTCCTGTCCATGGTCCGTCTCCAATGCACTTGGTGGACATGTCATCGCTCCATCCATCCCATCGACCTGCAACGTTGGCGTGAGTTTGCCTGTGGTGGATGAGGGTAAGTTCTGTCATTGCCAATAGTATACCATCTGTTAGGACGATGGACAAGTAGAATGTGGTTTGACTTGCAGGCCAATAAAAGGTATAATCAGTGCTTAAGAAAGCCCTGGCGAGCATTGGGCCGGGCGGTTCTACTTCTTGCATAGGGTACGCAGAGAGCACCGGGGTTCAAGTCTGCGATCTTGACTGATCGCAGTGGAGGTAAGTATGGCACTAAAAGGGAATCTGCGGGATTTCAGTACAACGCAGTTGCTCAACCTGGTCAATCTGGCGCGAAAGACGGGCATGCTGACGGTTAACACGAGTGAAGCACAGGCGCGTCTGTGTTTTAAGGGGGGCAAGCTCATCTATGCGATGCTGGATGGACAGGGTCATCATCTGGCTATGGTGCTTCAACGAGCCGGCAAGATCACGGAAGAGCAGGCCCGTGCGATCCAGGCCCGGGTTGATGTTAAGAGCGATAAGGAACTGGGTCTGTTGCTGATTAATGCGGGTTACGTGAGCCAGGATGATATTGTACGGAGTGTGCGTACTCATATTTTGAACAATGTCTATCCTCTTTTTACCTGGTCAGATGGAACTTTCCGCTTCGAAGCGAACGTGTTGCCGTTTGAGGGTTACATTACCATTCCCATTAACCTGGAGAATGTGATAATGGAGGGCAGTCGCCGCATGAAGGAGTGGGAGCGACTGCAGGAAGAGCTGCCTAACCTTGACGTGGCGCTCAGGTTCGCCGAGCGTCCCGACGCGCGTCTGCGTGACATCAGCCTCAGCGTTGAGGAATGGCGTGTGGTTTCCTTTATCAACCCACGCAATAGTGTCCGCCAGATCGCGCAGTATAACAATATGAGTGATTTTCAGATCCGCAAGATAGTATACGGCTTGTTGCAGGCAGGGTTAGTGGAGTTAATTAGGCCGAAAAGGGCGGCCGTGCCCGCACCGTCTGGGGTGCCTGGTCAGGCCCCTGTGACGATGCGCCGTCCATCTGTCAAGCGAGGCGTGGTCGAGCGGCTGATAAGCTTTTTCCAGAGATCATAACAATGCAGGTTGTCAAGATAGTAGTCACCGGTCCCTTTTCGGCGGGCAAAACGGAATTCATCCAGACGATCAGTGAGATTGATGTCGTTGCGACAGAGAGGAAGATTTCGCGCGAGGAGGAGCGCATCAAGAACCATACCACGGTGGCAATGGATTTCGGGCGTATCACTGTGGCCGATGATTTGGTGCTCTATCTGTTCGGTACCCCCGGTCAGCGCCGCTTCGACTTCATGTGGGAAATTCTCGCTGAAGGTATGCTTGGCTTCGTCGTCTTGCTCGACAGTGTACGGCCGGAGACGTTCCGTGAGGCGCGTAGCATTCTCGAAACTTTTCGTTCCTATGCCCCTGTGCCCTACGTCGTGGCTACCAACAAGCAGGACTTGGAGGACGCATGGTCGCCTGAAGATTTGCGCATTGCACTTCGTATCCCTCAGGAGATCAAGGTGTTGCCTTGTGTGGCGACCGATCAAGGGAGCGTCCGGCAGGTTTTGTTAGAACTCCTATTCTCGGTCCTCGAGCTGATGGATGGGGAAGATTAGGGGCATGGATGGGGAGGAGCAGACACGCTGTTCCGTAGCCGGGGTTTGTGTTGTGTAGGGCGATGCAAGCGCTGCCTGCGCATTTCTGAATCGCGTTTTCCCGGCGGTCGAACCATGCAGGACGGGAGGTTCGACCGTCGTATATCGTCAGGAACTGTAACCTCGCTTTAACGAAACTGCAATTATTTCTCAATGCTCCTCGTGCAGTTTCATGGTATATTTAAGTAGCAGTGGTGGTCTTTACACCACTGTTCCTGGAGGTCTGGTAACCGAGGAAGCAGTTCGGTCACCGAGAGTGACACGTCTATGAGTTCCATTGTTACCGACCGAGGACTGGTTCACTACGAGACCTGCGGCCGCGGACGGCCTGTGATCTTGCTGCATGGCTGGCTGGAGTCGTGGGTTCCCTGGATAGGGACTATGGAGGCACTAGCCCGTAGCTATAAGACCTATGCACTTGACTTCTGGGGCTTTGGTGAGTCCGGAAAGCAAGGGGGGAGCTTCACGGTCCAGGACTATGTTGAGATGGTAAACCAGTTGATGGAGCGTCTGGGGATCGAGCAGGCTCCTATCATAGGCCATTCTATGGGTGGTACTGTCTCGCTCAGCTTGGTGCTGGGGTATCCTGAGCGAGTTCAGAAAGTGGCGGTGGTGGGTTCTCCCATCGTGGGCGACGGACTGGCACTCTTTCTGCGGTTGGCTGCGCGGCGTTCCCTGGCTGGTCTGGCCTACCAGGTGCCCGGCGCTCTCTCACTGGGCGTCCGGCTCTTCTCTCCATTCCTGGCACGGGACTGGAAGACCTGGTACAAGATGTTCGCGTATGATCTTTCACGCACTACATTGGAGTCCTTTCACTATAGCATCGCTTCGTTGCGCAAGACGGACCTGCGCCCACGGCTGAAGGAGATTCAAGTGCAGGCATTGGGCGTCTACGGTCGGATGGATCGCATTGTGGACCCCAGGCAAGGCGATGTGTTGGCGCAGGGCACACCGCTGGCTGAGATATGCTACTTCGAGCGTTCGGGTCACTTCCCGATGTTGGACGAGCCCGAACGGTTCTATCGGATGCTATGTGAGTTTCTGGGTAACCAGTCTGGCCCGCAGCAATGTGACCAGGATAGGTCTGACTGAGTGTTGGTGCGTCAGCAGGCCGGTGGACGAGTATTCGTATGACGGATGAACCTGTATCGGCGGTTCAGGGATCACCGCAATATTTTTTCCCCAACAAAATGGGGCGGATCATACTCCTGGCGATGGAAGAGGTAATGGGCTATAATGGAGTGAGTGCGATCTTGAATCTGGCCCGGCTTCAGCACCGCATCGGGAATTATCCGCCCAATAACTTCGCCAAGGAGTTTGCCTTCGACGAGGTAGGGCGATTGTTGCAGGCGCTGGATGAGATGTATGGGCCACGCGGTGGGCGCGGGTTGGCGCGGCGGGCTGGTCATGCCTGTTTCAAGTTTGGGATCAAGGACTTTGGTCCGATGCTGGGTATCGCGGATCTGACCTTTCGCGTTGTACCCCTGGGGATGAAGCTCAGGGTGGGTTTTGAGGTCCTGGCTCAGACGTTCAACAAGTTCACCGACCACCTGGTGCGATTGGAGGAGGACGAGCAGTATTTTCACTGGGTTATGGAGCGTTGCGGCACGTGTTGGGGGCGTAAGTGCGACTCGCCCTGCTGCCATCTGGCTGTAGGCATTTTGGAGGAGGGACTTTATTGGGTTAGCGGTGGTAAGAACTTCTACGTCGAAGAGGTATCGTGCATTGCCGCTGGCGATCGTACTTGTACCATTCTGATCGGCAAGCATCCACTGGACTAAACAGAGAGATGCGCAAGATTATTCTGCGGAATCGCTATAGGATCTTTCCATTCAACGAGCCTGCACGTGACCTGCGCGTGCTTAACAAGCCGCTGTGGCTATACCAGCGGGATGTGTTGGCGCGCCATGTTACAGAGGAGCGTGAGGTAGATTCGCTGGCCGAGGTTGATTCCCGGCGGGTGGAGACGCTGGTATATCGGGACAACTTGTTCTTTGATCAATTCTTCCTGGACGAGTTCATCCAGCGGGCTCGGGAGTCGGGTAAAGCCTGCCAGGTCGCTTTTGCGTTGGATGATCGTGCCATCAAGTCCCATGCCATCCATCTGCAGCGGGGTATCCATATTGAGGGTGACGTGTACGTCGCCGATATGTGGTATTACCCGCATGGCATCGAGCCTAACGTGCACCCGCTGGTGATAGACACCGAAGCGCGCGAAATGGGTTACTATCACGTTCCGACTCACATGTCCAATAGGAGGGGTGATCTGGTGTACCAGGTGCCTACCAGGGCGTTTTGTTCTATTGAGCATTGGGTTCACACCATCACTGCCAATGTCATCTTTGGGGTGTACGCCCAAGCGGCGCGGCGGGATCGTGAGCTTGAGGACAGCGTAGGGAAGCAACTCAGAATATTGTGGCGCGCGATGCTGGAGCGGAAGCAAGCTCTTTCTTCGTCGGAGTTGGTGCATATAGGCCGCAACTGTAGCATTGATCCCACTGCCATCATCAGAGGGCCGACTTATATTGGCGATCACGTCAGCATTGGCCCAGGGGTTGTCGTTGATGTCTCTGTCATCGGGGATAACGTGGATATTATGACGGGTGGCCAGGTCATGCTCAGCGTGGTGTCGGACCGCTGTTTCCTTCCCTTCCGAGCGGCGCTCTTCATGAGTGTGATGATGATAGATTCGATGGTGGCGCAGAATACGTGCCTGCAATTCTGTAGCATCGGACGCGGTACCTTCATCGGCGCAGGTAACACCTTCACCGATTTTAACTTAGTGCCCAAGCCCATCCGGGCGGTGCATGGGGAAGAACTGGAGGAGACGGGCATGCCGGTGGTGGGCGGCTGTGTGGGCCACCATTGTTTTATAGGCTCTGGCCTGGTGGTGTACCCAGCGCGAGCTATTGAGTCGGACGTAATTTTGCTTGCTTCGCCTGAGAGGCGTGTGATTGATCGAAATGTTTATTACGAAAGCAGCGACCATTTGGCCATTAAGGGTGGAGCGAACCTGCACTCTAGAATGTATGAGCGTTGAACCTGGGCACGGAGATGAACGACTTCGCTTTTGTCATTCACCCGCTCAATCCCAGGCAGGACGTGGCACGCAAGTATCCATTGCTGGGGAAGCTGTTGCCCACGTCCTTGATCCACTTCTTCTCCCGCTTTTGGCCGCCGGTCTACCTTTCGCACGTCACTGGAGTGCGTTCAGAGGCTGCGGAGAAAGAGATCGAGGGGTGCCTGGTGGCCTGCCCGCTCACTGCCCGGCAGATGCTGCGGCTGCCGCCTCAAGTGGTTTACAAGAAGATCATTCAGACTGGCCGCCTGGTGCAGAGGCTGGGAGCTCGTATTCTGGGGCTAGGGGCCTTTGCATCTGGGGTTGGCGATGGCGGAGTGACCATTGCTCAGCATCTTAGCATTCCCGTCACCACGGGGCACAGTCTCACCGTGGCGGTCGCTGGCGAGGCATTGAAACAGGCTGCACTCCGCAGAGGTATCCAACCGGAATTGGCCACCGCAGCCGTGGTCGGAGCGACGGGGAGCATTGGCTCGGCGTGTGCCAAGTTGCTCGCTCCGATGGTGGCTGAGTTAGTGTTAGTTGGCAGGCAAGAATCTCGTTTGTCAAAGGTGGAGGCGCAGGTCAGGGAGGCTGGGGCGCGCTTGGTGCGTACCTCGATGCATGTTGAGGACATCCGCGAAGCGTGCCTGGTGCTGAGCGCCACCAACGCCGTCAGGCCGGTCATTTACCCGCAGCATCTCAAACGCGGTGCGGTCGTGTACGACGTGGCTCTCCCACCGGACGTGTCGCCGCGGGTGGCTCGAGAGCGAGACGATGTGCTGGTCATCGGCGGCGGGGTGGTGGACGTGCCTGATGGAGTGGACTTTGGCTTCGATTTCGGTCTTCCACCTGGCAAGGCCTTCGCTTGCATGGCAGAGACGATGGTGCTGGCGCTGGAGGGGCGGTACGAAAATTACTCGCTAGGCAAGCAGATTCGAGTCGAGCAGGTGCGCGAGATCGCCCAACTGGCCCGTAAGCATGGCTTTAGGTTATCGGCTATCGGCTGACAGAAGGAGGGGATATGTCCCAAGGTAGAATGATGATAGTGGAGGATGATACTGACATCTCCAATATGCTGCGCATCTATTTTCAATCGCAGAGCTACGATGTGGCGGTGGCCCAGCGCGGTGAGGATGCATTGGAGATGTGCCGGCAACAGCTGCCGCACATCATTGTCCTCGATATTATGTTGCCGGACATGGATGGCTACGACGTATGTCGTAGTTTGCGGGGCAGCCTTCGTACCAGCCATATTCCGATCATCTTCCTGACCCAGAAAGATGAGCGTTCTGATAAGATCCATGGTCTTGGGTTGGGCGCTGATGACTACATCACCAAGCCCTTCGATTTGGAGGAACTCAAACTGCGGGTCAAGAATGCTATGGCCCGTGCGCAATACGAAAGCCTGACCAACCCCACCACTGGTCTGCCCAGCGGCCGGCTGATTGAGGATCAGTTGCGGCAGTTGATGCGGCGGGATGACTGGGGCATTATTTACGTGGGCGTCCGAGGATTTAGCGCGTTCAACGAAGTGTACGGTTTCGTGGCCGGTGAGGAGGTGTTACGCTTTGCCGCCATGGTTCTGGGGAAGACTGTGGACAGCGTGGGGACACCCAATGACTTCATCGGTCACATCGGTGGCGATGATTTCATCGTCATTGTTGACAAGGGGTTGGTTACGCCCATCGTGGAGGACGTCTGTCGGCGCTTCAACGCAGAGGTGGGGACGCATTACGATTGGCAGGTGCGGCAGCAAGGTTACATGACCGTACATGATGATATGGGCAACGAAAAGAAGGTCGAACTGATGTCACTCTCCATCGGTGTGGTTACCGTTGATGAAGGACCCTTCTACGACATTCGGGAGATCACCGAAGCAGCCGCCAGTGCGCGGCGCGTGGGGCGGGCGGTCTAGGCTGGTCTGCGGTGCCAGGTCTCTCAGACCTTTGGCGAGCTTGGTCGAGCCGTCTCTGAGGGTGGATCACAATAGTGGGATTGGCAACTGGCCTGTCGCAAGGAGATTTGACCTGTCGGACTGGTTGAGGGATTAGACGCATGCGACATGAATTGATCGTGGCATCTCCCCAGCGACCATCGAACGAACCGGCGGCGTTAGGGCGCATTGGCACCACGATTGGTGACGAACTTGATCTGAAGGCAACGCTGGGCGCCATTCTGTCGAGCACCCGTCAGTTCGTTCCCTACGACGTTGCCGAAATCACGCTCTGGGATGAGGAACAGCAGTGCTGCGTTACCCAGGGTTGGGGAGGGGATCGCGCCTATGTTCAGGAGGGAGGGGGTTTCTATCGTCTCGATGAGGGATACACAGGTTGGATAATCCGTCACCTGTGCTCTCTGTTCATCTCCGACGTTCAAGCCCGGCGCGACGTGCGTCCCAGGGTGGATACGCATGAGTACCCCTTCCAATCATACATCGGCATCCCCTTGCAAGTCCGGGGCCGCTTCGTCGGCACGCTGGAGTTGGCCAGTTATCAAAAAGACGCCTGGTCGGAGCGCGACTTGGAGATGCTGCAGGCCATTGCCAACCAGGCAGCGGTCGCCATCGAGAACGCCCATCTCTACGCAGAGACCCGGTGGCGCGCGGAACAGCAGGAGGGGCTGGCCCGCATCGCTGCTCTTGCCAGTTCCACACTGGACCTGGACGAGCTGTTGGACCGGGTGATGGGCGAGACAATCCGGCTGCTGAAAGCGGAGAAGGGTGTGCTCTTGCTCTATGACGAGGAGGAGGATGCGCTGGTAGCGTGCTTCCTGGCGTCGGCTGGCGCGGATCGCGAGGCAGTAGAGATGTTCAAGATCCCCACCAGTGCTGAGGGGTTCGAGCGCTCCATCTTTGCCCGTGGTGGCAGCTATTTCTGCAACAATCCTGAGCATGACCCCAACATCATCCCGATCTACCGTTCCTATATCAGGGCGACCGGCATCCGGAACTTTGCCGGCGTAGCCTTGCGGTTGAAGGATCACAGTATTGGCGAACTCTACCTGGGTGACCGCAGGGGGGGATTTGGACACGAAGAGGTGCGGGTATTGAAGACCGTCGCCGGGTACTTTGTCAGCGCCATCGAGAACACCCGTCTGTACGACGAGATGCGGCGTCGAGCGTCCGAGTTGACCTCACTCGCGGCGATTTCGGCCACCGTTAGCGAGTCGCTCGAACTGGAACACGTGCTGCAGACTATCGTCTCGGCGGTGTTAGAGGTGGTGGGCTGCCAACGCTCAGCTATTTTTGTGTTGGACGAGGCACAGCAGGTGCTGCGCCTGGCAATGACCCAGGGACTCAGCGAGGAGTACGCGGCACAATCGCAGGTGCTCACACTGGAGCGTGGAGGGTGGGCGCACGCCGTCGTGACCGGGGAACCGCTGATCATCTCGGACGTGCAAGCCGACGAGAGCCTGCTGACTTCCTCGTCGCTGTCTGTCCGGGAGGGATTCCGCGCCTTTGCAGATCTGCCGCTCAAGCGGGCCGATCGTGCCATCGGCATACTGTCGGTCATGTTTGTCGAGCCGCACAGGTTCTCCGAGATGGATGTCGAGTTGCTAACCGCCTTCGCCGATCAAGCGGCGATTGCGATTGAGAATGCCCGTCTGTACGCGCAAACGGACGAGGAATTGCGGCGGCGGGTGGAAGCGCTGAGCGGCCTCCAGCGCGTGAGTCGCGAGATCAGCGCCACGCTCGATCTGAGGCACATTCTGCACCTGGTGCTGGAGGAGGCGAGTCGCCTGGGCAAGGCCACGCACGGGGCTATCCTGCTTCGGGATGCCGCGAGTGGCGAACTGCGGCTGGAGGTTTGTGCGGGCTATTCGGAAGCGGAGCAGGCTCGCATCCACACAGTGCTGCGAGAGCCGGAGGCACATCCTGCTCTGGTGGAGGCCCTGGCCGAGATACAGCGCACCAATCAGTCGCTACTCATCCCTGACGTGGCCGCCGAAGGAGGCAAGATCAGCATCGGCTCAGAAACCCGCTCTATGCTTCTCGTGCCGATCTTCTACGAGGAGTCTCTGGCGGGTCTGATCTTCATGGAGAATGCTGAGAAAGGGGCGTTCGATCAAGAGAGGCTGGAGTTCGTAGAAGGATTGTCTGCTCAGGCGGCCACAGCCATCGGCAACGCGCAGCGCTATCAGGAACAGTTGGAGCGGGGGGAGTTGCTGCGCCGCCGGGCGGACCAACTCGCGCTGGTGCTGGGGGTCAGCCGGGCGCTGCGCTCAGATCGGCCTTTGGAGGAGATACTGGAGGAGATTGCATACGCGATCCAGGAAAGCGTAGGGTTCAATCTGGTACTGATCAGCGTGTTGGAGGGGGATCCGCCCTATCGGCGCCGCGTGGCTGCTGCCGGCATGCCTGTTGCCGAATTTGAGCGTATGAAGGAGGTACGGCAGCCCTGGTTTGTCGTGGCGGATGTGATGAGCGAGGAGTTCCGCATCAGCCAGAGTTATTACATTCCAGCGGAACGACAGGCCCATTGGCGCGACCGCCTGGACGTGTACGAGAAGAAAGCCAAGGGTGAGACACGCAAGCCTGGTCGCTGGCATCCCCATGATATGCTGCTCGTCCCGCTCATCGGGCCTGGTGGTGACGTACGGGGTCTTCTCTCGGTGGATCAGCCGCGCGATGGCTGCATTCCTGATCGGGCCGTCATCGAGGCACTGGAGATTTTCGCCGGTCAGGCGGCGCTCGCTATCGAGAACGCCCGACTGGTGGAGGCATTGCAGCGCCGCGCCGAAACGTTGGCGTTGTTCAATGATGTCAGCCGTTCGGCCACGGCTAAGCTCGAACTGGGTGACGTGTTGAACACTGTCGTTGAGATGATTCCTCGGTTGCTTGAGTGCGATCATGGCAGTATCTTCCTCCTGGATGCCGAGAGCGGGCAGTATGTGCCTCGAGCGGCGTATGGATTCGAGCTTGAGCCCATCTCATCGCTTGCATTCGCTCCAGGCGAGGGGCTGGTGGGTGCAGTGGCCGAGAGCGGCATGCCGTTGGCGGTTGACGACGTGAGGCAGGATCCCCGCTTTATACCTGGCCCTGAGGAGTTAGAGCTAGGGGCCGCAGTTCAGGCTCCCCTTATGATCGGTAGCCGGGTTATGGGTGTCTTATGCGGGAGCCGCCGGCATCCTTACAGGTTCTCGCCGACTGAGGTGGCGACGCTTTCGGCGTTGGCCGACTATGTAGCCGTGGCGGTGGAAAACGCTCGCCTGTTTGATGAGGTGCGTCGCTTTTCGCAGGAACTGGAGCGGCGCGTCGAGGAGCGCACCCAGGCATTGGCTGAGGCGATGAGGAAACTGACCGAGGAGCGTGATCGGGTCGAGGCGCTCTATCGCCTAACTTCCCAACTTTCTATCAGCCTGGATCTGGACCGCGTGCTAAACCGCGCCCTGGAGTTAGTCGTGGAGGCTGTGGGGGCCGAACGGGTGGCCATCCTGATGCTGGAACCGGACTCTGGAAAGCTGATCTATCGCGCGGCTCTTGGGGCAGAGGTCAAGTTGCCACCTGGTGGCATACCCACTCGCTTCTCTCGGGGTGAGGGGCTAGCGGGCTGGGTGGTCGAGCATCGCGAAGCGGTCATCGTGCCCGATATTCGACAGGACCCCCGCTGGGTGGAACCGCAGGAGAAGGGGCGGGAGTACAGCTCGGCGCTGGCTGTCCCTCTCCTGGTTGCTGATGAGGTATTGGGTGTGCTCCTTCTGTTCCATGCTCAGCCTGATTACTTTAACGAAGATCACCTGCTTCTGGTGGAGACCGCCGGCATTCAGGTTGCCAACGCTATCAATAATGCCGAATTATACAGCCTTATTCGTGACCAGGCGGAGCGGCTGGGAAGCATGCTCAAAGCCCAGCAAGTCGAGGGGGCCAAGAGTCGAGCCATCCTGGAAGGCGTTGCGGATGGGGTTATCGTGGCTGATGCTGATGGTAAGATCGTCCTGTTCAACGCGGCCGCGGAGCGTATTCTGGAATTGCCGAGGGCGAAGGCGACGGGGCGAACGACCAGCGAAATGCTCGGACTCTATGGCAGCCAGGCGCGAGATTGGATGGAGGCGGTGGCCAGGTGGGCGGAGCAACCCGGGACGTACACGGCGGATGAGTACCTGGCTGCCCGGTTGGACATCGGAGACCGCATCGTCAGTGTGCACCTGGCACCGGTGCTGATGGCTGACGAGTTTCTGGGTACTGTCTCAGTCTTCCGTGACGTCACCGCTGAGGTGGAGGCTGAGCGCGCCAAGACGGAGTTCGTATCCACAGTTTCACACGAGTTGCGCACGCCAATAACCTCGATCAAAGGATACGTCGAACTGCTTCTGATGGGGGCGGTGGGCATATTGACAGGTGACCAGCAGCACTTCCTATCCGTCACCAAAGCTAACGTTGACCGCCTGACCGTACTGGTCAATGACCTGCTGGATATATCGCGTATCGAGAGCGGGCGGATGGCACTATCGCCCAGGGTGATGCGTGTAGAGGAAGTGGTAAACCAGGTCGTTATGGAGATGGAGGCCCGGGCGGTGGCCAAGGGATTGACCTTGCGGTCAGATGTGCCGCCTGCGCTCCCCGAGGTCGTCGCGGATCCCGATCGCGTGGCCCAGGTTCTGACCAACCTGGTGGTGAACGCCTGCCACTATACGCCAGCACGTGGTGAGATTGCGGTGTCGGCTCGTGTACAAGGCGACGAGGTGCACGTTTCGGTGCGCGACACGGGCATCGGCATCGCGCCGGAAGACCAGGAGAAGATATTTGATCGCTTCTTCCGCGTCGATGACCAGCTGGTGCAGGAGGAGCCGGGCGCGGGATTGGGGCTTTCCATTGTCCAGTCGCTGGTGGAGATGCAAGGGGGGCGGGTTTGGGTGGAAAGTGAGTTAGGGGAGGGAAGCACGTTCACGTTTACCCTCCCCACTGTGGAAGCCAGACGAGTGGCTCAGATTGGAGGGAAGCCCGAACGAGCCACGGCGAAGGTGTTGGTCGTCGAGGACGACCCCAACATAGCTCGGCTGATCCAACTGCACCTGGCTGGAAATGGCCGGGAGGTACTGATTGCGCAGCGGGGCGATGAAGCAATAGAGTTGGCGCAGCGTGAGCGCCCGGACTTGATCACGCTGGATATCTTGCTCCCGGATATTGATGGCTTTACCGTGCTCGAGGAGTTAAAGTCAAACCCCGATACGCGGGGAATTCCGGTAGTCGTCGTCTCCGTGTTGCCGGATCAGGATGAGTGCCTGCGGTTGGGCGCGGTGGATTACGTGACCAAGCCGATTGACGAGCAGCGGTTTCTGCGCGCGGTACGCAAAGTGCTGGTGCGGCGTGGTACTGTGTTGGTGGTGGACGAGAACCAGGATAATCTCTCGCTAATGCGGGAGATCCTGCATGCCAAGGGCTTCGGTGTACGGACGACCAGCCAGGGGCGGCGTGCTCTGCGCGTGGCGCGTGAGGTACGACCCGCCCTGATACTGCTCGATCTCAAAGTGCGAGACTTGGACGGACATACTGTCCTGAAGCGGCTTAAGGATGACCCTGTCACTCGGGATATCCCGGTTGTAGTGATGACGGGGAGCACAATCATTGATGATGCGAAGCGACAGAAGGTGCTTGCCCTGGGGGCCATCCGCCTTATGAGCAAGCCATTCTCTGTCGAGGAGCTGATGGAGGAGATTGAGATGGTTCTGTGGGAGGGTGGTCGCTCCGATGAGGGCGATGCTGGTTAATGGTTGTTGGGCGGGGTGGGGGTGACTATGCCGAAGATTCTCGTTGCTGAAGACGAGCGGGACATCCGTGAACTGATCGGTTTCACGCTGCGCTTTGCTGGCTTCGATGTGGTGCTGGCTGCCAATGGAGTCGAGGCCATCAAGAAAGCGTCGCAGGTGCAGCCCGATCTGATTCTCCTCGACGTTCGTATGCCGAAGATGACCGGGTACGAGGCTTGTCGCCGTTTGAAGGAGGACCCGACCACCAGCACGATTCCGGTCGTCTTCCTTTCGGCCAAGGGGCAGGATGGCGAGATCAAGGAGGGTCTGAGTTCGGGAGCGCTGGAGTACATCGTGAAACCCTTCGCGCCGGATGAACTGACCAATCAGGTCAAGGATATTCTGCAGCGCTTGGAGTCTTCAGAGTAGCGGACGAAGGTCTGCATCCGCATAGGTGAACTCTTACTTGTGCTACACCAGGTGGTAGTTCAGCGATGAGCGCCATTGTCGTTAGAGAAGGCCTCGTACATTACGAGGCAATCGGACGCGGCCAGCCGTTGGTCTTCATCCACGGCTGGCTGGGGTCGTGGCGCTATTGGGTCCCGGTGATGGAAGAGTTGTCGGTCAGGCACCGTACCTATGCGTTCGACCTGTGGGGCTTTGGCGATTCGGACAAACTACGCAGGTACTACAGCATCAATGCGTACATCGAACTACTCGGGGAGTTCCTGGATAAGTTGGGTCTCGTGCGTCCCACGCTGGTGGGGCATGCGTTGGGGGGCGTGGTCGCGCTTCGGTTTGCTGCCCAGGCCTTGGATCGAGTGGAACAGGTAGTGGGGGTAAGCGTGCCTTTAGTCAGCGCGGACATCAATCGGCCGCTGGTCAGTTTTTCTGGCAACGGAGATACGCTGGCGCGGCTGGCGGCGCGACGAGCCAAGTTCCCTGAGGTGGAAATGGAGGTACGCAAGACTGATGTGTTCGCTATTACCGATAGTATGCACTCGGTAATGGAGAGCGATCTGCACCGCGTGTTGCCTCCTATCAATATCCCCGTGCTCCTGGTGTGCGGCGGGGATGACCCTCTCATCAAGCCACTGCAGGAAAAATGGCTGCGGGATTGTGACGATAATGTACATGCTATCTTCCTGGACGGTGCACATCATTTCCCGATGCTGGAGGAGCGGAACAAGTTCAACCGGCTGTTAAAGGATTTCCTCGACGCCGAAGGGGACCTGCGCTCGTTGAAGTTGAAAGAGGAGTGGCAACGTCGTCAGCGATAGGCGTATGCACGTTCTTCCTCGTCACCGTCGCGCCAGCTTTCTTGTTGGTTGGTTATCCTCTCATGTGTCTTTCCCGTAGCTTCTCAGCCTACTAGCAAAGCAAGGAGGAACAGTCACTATGAAGAATATCTGTGTCATCGGCGTTGGCTACGTGGGCCTGGTCACTGGTGCCTGCCTGGCCGACCTGGGCAACCACATCGTCTGCCTGAACCGCAACAAGCAGAAGTCCGACAATCTGAAAAAGGGCATCCTGCCTATCTACGAGCCGGGCCTGGAGGAGATCGTGCGGCGCAACACCGAGGCTGGCCGGCTGGGCTTCACCACCTCTTACGACGAAGCGATGGAGGAGGCAGAATTCGTCTTCATCGCCGTCGGCACGCCCTCAGGTGAGAGCGGCGAGGCGGACTTAGCCCACGTCGAGGCTGCCGCGACGGACATTGCCCGCCGTATCCGCCAGCCCATCGTCATCGTCAATAAGTCCACTGTGCCTATCGGTACCGGCGACTGGGTCTCCGACATCGTGCGTGCTGCAATGCCCGATCCCAACGTCCTCTTCTGGGTCGTCTCCAACCCCGAGTTCCTGCGAGAAGGGTCCGGCGTCTACGACTGCATGAACCCCGACCGCGTCGTGCTCGGCTCCACCAGCCGGGAGGCGGCCGAACGGGTGGCCGAGATCTATTACCCGCTGCACGCCGAGATGATAATCACCGACCTGCGCACGGCCGAGATGATCAAGTACGCCTCCAATGCTTTCCTGGCGACCAAGATTTCGTTTATCAACGAAATGGCCAACATCTGTGAGGGGCTGGGGGCCGATGTGAAGGAGGTGGCGCGGGGCATGGGCACCGATCATCGCATCAGCCCGTACTTCCTGGGGGCCGGCATCGGCTGGGGCGGCTCCTGCTTCCCCAAGGACGTCAAAGCCTTGGCACATATGGCCGCCACGCACGGGACGCACCCGCAGATGCTGAGGGCGGTGATGGAGATCAACTACGACCAGCGCAAGCGGTTCGTGACCAAACTGCGCCACATCCTGGGCGGCTTCCGGGGCAAGACGGTGGGCGTGTTGGGCCTCTCGTTCAAGCCGAACACTGACGATATGCGGGATGCTCCCTCGGTCGAGATTATCCGTCTGTTGCTATACGAGGGGGCGAAGGTCAAGGCCTACGACTCGGTGGCGATGGAGAACGCCCAGCGTGTTCTGGGTGATAGCATCACTTGCTGCAAGGATCCCTACGAGGTGGCCGAGGGGGCCGACGCGCTGATGCTGGTCGCCGAGTGGAACGAGTTTAAGCAATTGGACATGGAGCGCATAAAGGGGTTGATGCGCCAGTCAGTGCTGATGGACGGCCGCAACATCTACGATCCGCAGCGCATGCGCGCGCTGGGCTTCACCTACCGGGGCATGGGGCGCGGCTATGACGACGACGGCCAGCCGAAGTGAGGGGCTGTGCCCGGATGAGTGCAGAGTGGGGATTAAAGGATAGAGATAGGAGAGATTTCACTAATGAAAACGGAAAGAAACGTCATCATGACGGTCGTAACTAGCCTGCTCATCATTGTCACGTTGGCGTGTGGCGGGGCGACTCCCACCACGACGCCGGACACTCAGGCGACGGTCGCCGCCGCCATTGCCGCGACCAGCACGGCCCAGGTCGGTCTACAGGCGACGATTGACGCCGCCGTCGAGGCTACCAGCGTTGCCGCCCCAACGCCCACCCCCTCGTCCGAGGAAACCGTGGAATCCGTGACCACGACTGAGATGACCGAGGAAGAACTGGCGGCTCTGATTGACGAGGCCGTGGCCGAAGCCAGCGCCGCCACGCAGGAGTGCTCAACCGTCACGACGGAGGCCGCTGCCGATGGCACAGTCACGCAGGAAGAAGTGGATGCGGTGACCGTCTACGTGACGGACGCTGAGGAAGCCATTGCCTACGCCGAGGAACTGATCTACGCCTACTACGATCTATATGGGGAGCTGGCGACCGAGACAATCGTGCTTCTCCAGGCCATCGAGCAGGATTTGGCCGCCATGGCTGAAGGCACTGCCGAAGTCAATGCCATTCTCCAGGAAATCATCATGGCCCTGGAACAAGGGCTTGCGCTGGCCGAAGAGACGATCACCCAACTAGAAACCGCCGCCCAGACCGCCAGCGCCAAAGCCGCCGAAATCCAGGGACGGAACCAGAACGTAGTCCAAAACCTGCAGGCTGAACTCGAAAGTCGGGCCGCCGCCGTACTGTCTGTCCAGCCCAACAATATCCCCACCGACCGCCAGGCCGCGCTCCAAAGCGCGTTCGATTATGTTGACGCTGCGCGCCAGGCCCTGGACGACGACAGGATCTCACAAACCGAACTGGCGAACATCGCTCAGTTGGGGGCCAACGCCAGCGCCGGCTTGAATGCCCACGGAGGCCCGCAACTGCAGCGGCTGTCCGGCTCAATCAGTGACATCACCGGGCAGATCGCTCGCGGCCAGACGCCTCAGGTCAAAGCCAGCCTGGGAAACCTGGAGGCTTCCCTGGGAACCAGGCCGTCCAGACCCTCCAGGCCGTAACGGTTCGCGGGGCGGCTCGCGGACCGCCACTACGGCGTAACGATTTTGTTGCTCCCACCTATACGGCTATGCTCCAGGCGGATCATGGACCCGGCGGCCCGGTGGCGGGGTCTGACGATTCCTTTGGAGCAAAATGAGGAATAACATTGAGATAAAGCGATGGGAAACGAGCTCGTAAATCCAGGGCATGCGCGCCCTAAACCCAGGCGGCCTCTTTTATTCAGAATTCTGTTTGGGGGCTTTACGCTGTTCGCCCTGCTTTTCTGGGTGGGCTTCAGCATGATGGTTGTGACCGACTACGTCCGAGAGCGAGACGAGTACGCAACGTATACAGCGCTCCAGGACTCTGGTGTCATCATCCAGGCTGTTGTGATAGACCGGCAGGTCCGGTCCGACGAGGATGGTACATCTTTTTACATTACTTATCAATTTGGCGCGCCAATACCCGATGATCCCAATGGCAATGAGAAGCAATTTACCAGAACGGCAAGCGTAAAAGCTGATTGACGGACAAATTTAAGGTAAGCCGAAGCAAGACACAACCCACGCGCGC
>CAYPOY010000021.1:0-21276 GCA_964412395.1 uncultured Anaerolineales bacterium
AAAGTTGCTCCAAAGAAAACGATACCTAAGAAAGAGGAAGTTGTAGTCGAAGAGCCCATAGTTCAGGAAGAAGTAGTTGAACAGGAAGCAATAATACAGGATAAAGGAGCTGAACAAAAGCAAGAAGCTGCACTTGTGGAGGAAACACCAATAACAAAAGAACCCAAATCAAAAGCCGAAGTTAAAGAAAAGGCAAAGGAAGAAAAGCCTGAGAAGCAAGCAAAAACAGAAAAAGAACCGGATAAAAAAGAAAAAAAAAAGCCAGAAGAAAAAGTAGAAAAACCAAAGAAAGCAGAAAAGGATAAAGTTACTGTTAAGAAGCCTGCCGTTAAAGCTAAAGCCAAAATTAAAACCGAAGAAAAAAAGAACGATAAAAAATAAATTGCTGAATAAAACCTGTCTATATATATCCATATCACTAAGAAAGGCTGCCTGAACGCAGTCTTTTTTTTGCATAAAAATAGGTTTTGGTGTTACCAGATAAAGATTTTGAAGGCTGATCTATTGATTTTATAAACTTTGATCATTATCTGATTAGAGTTTACATCATTTTAGCCTACATATACTTGCAGTTCCCTTAGTCCCCAATAGGGTTTATCAAAAAAGTATTTGTGCCTGAGGAAATTAAGAGGTAATGGTATATTTTTACTCTACATTGAGCCTAATGCATAAACTTCTACAAATCATGAAACAGACCCTTTCCCTGTTTATTTTTTTCTCTTTAATTCTTTTTCTTCTCAGTGCCTGTATATCTCAAAAAAAGATAGAGTATCTTCAAGATCCTGTGGTTAATGAAACGATCTACAACCTGCATGAAAAGACTACCGATGTAATTAAGCCAAACGATGAGTTGTACATAAAGGTATCAAGTTTTGATGATGTTTCATTTAACTATTTTGGAGAACAATCGAGAGTAATTAATACTGGCTATAACTCTGAACTTGGGGTAACCTTAATCAGCTATACAGTTAATGATTCAGGTTCTATTTATTTTCCGGTTATTGGAAGTGTTAATATGAATAATCTTACTCTAAAGGAAGCCTCTGAACATTTACAAAATCTGTTGGAACCATACTTTGATCAACCTATGGTCACTGTTAAATTTGCATATAAAAAAATAACGGTTGTTGGTGAAGTCAATTTACCGGGATATCATACTTACTTAAAAGATCATATTACGCTTTTTGAAGCTCTCGGCATGTCAGGCGATATGACTGTTCATGGAAATCGGAAGAAGGTCTACTTATTAAGAGTTGAAAATGAAACGGTTAAAAAGATTAAACTGGATTTAACGAATGATGCTATTCTATCAAGCGAATATTACTATTTGAAGCCGAATGATGTATTATATGTTTCCTCTCGTAAATCTACTAAATGGAGTATAATAGCCACACCAATTGCCTTAATATTATCAACTTTAACTACATCTATACTAATCTTAAATTATTTCAATTAGCAGTCTTGAACTTTTAGATTTTTCTGACTAAAAGTTACGTTTAAATCATTTGAACAATTAAAGAAAAATGAACCAGAAAGAAAGAAGAATATTTACTGAATCAATAGATCTACAGTATTTTATTAAAATATTTTCAAATCATTGGCCATTGCTTGGTGGTTGTTTGATGTTCGCACTTCTTATTGCATTCGGAGTGAATAGTTGCTCACATCCAGCTTATGAAGTCAGTAGTACAATAGTTATAAATGAGGGAACAGATGAATTTACACAAACCTCAGCAAGTTTATTAAGTGATATAGGCATTTTTGCTTCTGATAAAAACTTTGCCAATGAATTACAAGCTATACAATCAACACCTATAATTGATGAAGCCATAAAGAAAATTAATTTTAGTATATCCTACTATCAGCATAATAAATTGTCTAAAATAGAACTCTATAAAAGTTCACCTTTTATTGTAATTATCAACCCAGATCATTCCCAATTAATTGATCTGCGTTTCAATATTGAGATTAAAAGTAATTCAACCTTCCATTTATCATGCAAAGAAAAAGATATTACATTATATAATTTTAAATCCAATAGAATAATTGAGGTTATACCCAGTATATCCGAAAAACAGGATTTAAGTTTTGGAGATGAGATTAAAAATGAATATTTCGATTTTAAAGTACTATTGAATAGCAGTTTTAATTTTAATCCAAAAGAATCAGTTTCCTATTCCTTTATTATGCACCGGCCGAAAGATATTGTTAAAGCTTATCAGGCTGCTCTTAAAGTTAAGGTTCCAGACAGAGAATCAACTGTTGCCGAGCTTACAATAGAATCCAAAGTACCCGAAAAAGCTATAGATTTTTTATCCAGCCTCACTGAAACCTACCTTCAGAAGGATGTGGAAAGAAAAAATCATATTTCAATTAAAACAATCGAGTATATTGATGGGCAGTTAAATATAGTAAAAGATTCACTTCAAATCGCCGAACATAACCTTCAACAGTTTAGATCAAGTCATCAAGTAATAGATCTTACATTGCAAGCTAATCAGATTTATGATGAGCTGAGAGAGTTGGAAAATGAGAAAGCAGAGTTGAGTGTTAATCTGAAATACTATGAATATATTGAAGAATATTTTAGTGCCAATCAGGATTATTCAGATCTTATAACACCTGCTGGTATGGGAATTGAGGATCCTCTGCTTAACAATCTAATAGAAGAGCTAATAGGTCTTAATGCTGAAAAGGTTAGTCTGGTAGAAAATAATCAAACAAAAAGTCCCTATCTCAGAAAAATTGATATTCGTATTGATAATCTGAAAAATATGATAGGTGAAAATATCAGTTATGTTGGTAAAACTGCTTTAATTGCAATTAATGACCTGAATTCAAGGATAGCCCAACTTAATGCTGAAATTAATAAATTGCCTGGAAAAGAGCGCGCTCTGTTTGGTATGCAACGTCAGTTTAATCTTAATGATGCTATTTATACCTATTTGCTTGAAAAACGCTCTGAAGCAGAAATTGCAAAAGCATCTTATCAACCGGATGCAGAGTTATTAGAGCCAGCTGATATAATAGGAGACAAACCCATCTCACCTAATAAAAAAATAAACTACTTAATAGCATTTATTTTAGGAATTTCATTGCCTGTCTCTTTTGTTCGATTAAAAGAGTATTCTCGTAAATGCTTTACCAATAAAGATGATATTTTGCATAATATTGATTTACCTGTTTTTGGTCAGATCTATCATAACAACAAAAAAGTCGAAACTGTAGTAAATACTTTTCCTAAATCGCATGTAGCAGAATCCTTCAGACGAATGCGAAGTAACTCTAATTATTTCCTCTCACAACAACAGCATAAGGTTATAACTATAACATCTACAATAAGCCAGGAGGGAAAATCTTTTGTTTCATCAAACCTTGCTATTTCGTACGCTTTTACCGGCTCTAAAACAATACTGATTGGATTTGACCTTCGGAAACCTAAATTATTTGAACGTCTTGAAATTAAGGAGCAGGCAGGTGTAAGCGATTATTTGAGTAAGCAAGCTGAATTAAACGATGTAATCCAAAATACAAAAATTGATAACCTGGATGTAATTTGGGCAGGAGAAGAGCCTCCAAATCCAGCTGAACTAATAGCATCATCGCGAACTAATGATTTAATTATGGCATTAAAGTCTAAATACGAATTCATTATTATTGATACTGCACCTGTTGGAATTCTGTCAGATGGTATGATGTTACTAAATTACGCAGATATGAAGGCATTTGTTATTAGGCTAAATTATACTCCCAAAAAGGAAGCTTTAAGTATTCTGGATGACCTGGCAATGCAAAATACAGCCAAACTTGCACTCATTATTAATGACATGCCTGTCCGAAAAAAAACCAGGTATGGCTATGGTTATTATGAAATGGAGAACCCTAAGCAGTTAAGATGGACAAAAAGAATCTGACGAAGCAGGTTCCGCGAAATTTTGTATCAAACATTGCAACTTTTCTTTTTAATACATTAATAAGTTTATGGCTTGTTCCATATCTTGTTAAGAACCTAGGTAAGAGTGCATATGGCTTTATACCGCTTGCAATGGTCTTTACCTATTACATTGGATTAATTTCATCTTCTATAAACACGTCCATTGCCAGGTATCTAACTATTGCATTACAAAAGAAAGACTGGAAAAATGCTAATGAAATTTTCAACTCCTCATTTGTCATAATCATAGTTTTTATTGCCCTTCAATCGTTTTTGCTTTATGTATTGTTGATTGAAATAGATTCGATACTTACTATTCCTCAAGAATTTATAAGTGATATAAGAGTTTTATTTCTATTGACTTTTATTGGGTATTTTTTATCATTAATTTCTAGTGTTTTAACAACGATTATGTTTGCTCATAATCGAATTGACCTTCAAAAAGGACTCGAAATCCTTCGGTTTGTCTTCAGACTACTAACTATTGTGCTGTGTTTCAGTTTTATTAGTCCAAATGTTAAATATGTTGGTCTTGCAAACATTATTTCTGCTGTTGCAGTTTTTATTGGTTCGTTTATCTATTATAAAAATTCCACACCGGAATTAAAAGTTAATCTTAGTCTTACAAGATTTAGTATAGTAAAGAATCTATCTCATATGGGTTTCTGGACAATGGTAAACCAAATAGGAGCAATCCTTTTTCTTCGAATTGATATTTTTATTATAAACAGGTTTTTGGGGGCTGAAAAAGCAGGTGAATATGCTGTATTGTTGGAGTGGAGCAAACTCCTAAGAGTTTTTGCTGGTTTTCTTACTTCCGTGATAAATCCCTTAATATTAATATCCTACTCAAACAACAGGATAAAGGATGTTATAGAATTTGAAAGACTTGGAATAAAAATCCTATCAATAATTATTGGAGTTTTAGCCGGGCTTCTTTGTGCCTATGCTCATCCTTTATTGACATTATGGATTGGTTTTGAAGAAAAGGAAATGGCATTTTTATTAATTCTTATTATTGCACCCCTTTCAATCAATATCTCAGTCAGACCAATGTTTGCTCTATTTACAGCACTTAATAAAGTTAGGATACCAGGAATAATAACATTTTTAGCTGGCTTTGCTAATTTGGGATTAGCTATTTTATTTCTTGTAAAGTATAATTTAGGCATGATGGGAGTAGCTTTGTCAAGCGCATTGATCTTAACTCTCAAAAACCTGATATTCACGCCAATCTATTCAGCCAGGATTTTAAACTTAAAAACTTTATTTTTTTATGATAATTTACTTATTGGTGTATTAGTTTTTATTATAACCTGGGGATTAGGATATTTGGGTTGTTACATATTAAAGATCAATAATTGGATTGAATTGATACTGGGTGGCTTAGCTGTAACTCTTCTATTAAGTGTCATCATTTGGAAATTTCTATTCTCACATAAAGAAAAAACAAAGTGCCTTGAATATCTTGTGAAGAAAAAATTGAAGTAATGATTAAGAATATCCTAATTAAACACATTCCAAATACCTTGAATTATGGCAGTGCCATGATGGCTATAAACTTAATCAATGGAATAAAAACAAAATTTGGAGATACGGTACATATATATTGTGATTGTAATAATTATCACCTGAAAAGACTTGAAATAGCCACAAATCAGAATCTTTTTAGTTACCAGTCTGAATTTAAAAGGCCAAAGCTAAAGATTATCAGGTATTGCAATTCTTTCCTAGGAATGGATAAAGAGATAGCTATTATTAAAAAGAAATTTAGTGTTATGATCGTTCTGGGGGGAGATGATTTGTCGGAGACCAATGCAAGAGGAGCAATCTTAAAAAGTTTTAAATATAAATATATTAATAAGAGTTGTAGAGTAATATTGGCCGGACAGTCTATTGGGCCATATAAAGGTATTTATAAAGCATTAGCCAGATATTCGTTGAAAAACATAGTAGTATTCTCGCGAGATCAAAATAGCTTTTTCTTCACGCGTGATGTTCTGAATATTAATCGTCCATTGGATAGTGCTGATTTAGCCTTTCTTGAATTACCAAACCAGAAGGCTTCTGAAAAGATATTGGAGCACATTAAATTGATGCCATTTGAATATATTACAATCGTTGCCTCAGGGCTAATAACAAAATATACTTCAAACCTAACCGGTTATACTAATTTTTGGATCTCCCTTATTGATAAATTGTTAACTCATATACCCAAGACATGCAAAATTATTCTATTAGCACATGTTCTCGAACCTAAAAAATCAAGTGATGCCCAAATTATTGATCTTATTAAGAATAATCTTTCTACCACATCTAATCAACTAATATTTTTTAAAGACCCTATACAACCTTCTGAAGCAAGAGCCATACTTGGAAATTCTAAATATGTATTGACTTGCAGGATGCATGCAGCTATTTCTTCATTCTATATGAATATACCAGCAATATCTTTTGCTTATAGTGAGAAATATTTTGGTATTATTGGTAGAAATCTTAACCTTGCTGAGCTCATCATTGATTTTCGCAATAGAAATTGGGATGATGCTGAGAGTATGATCAATGAGGTTTTTGAGGTAATAAAAATGATAGAAAATAATTATGCTAAACTTGTTAAAAAAATTAAGTTAAATGTTCATAATGAAAGTAAAAAAGCCTCTGAACAAGTTGAACAAATCTCTAGTTTAATTAAGAATGAATAGTAATCCACATATCTCAGTAGTAATCCCTCTGTTTAACAAAGAAAATTATATTAAGGATTCATTGAATAGCGTTCTAAATCAGAATTATCCTGATTTTGAATTGATCATAGTCAATGATGGCTCAACTGATCAATCTTTGAAAATAATAAATGAAATCAATGATCCAAGAATAAGGATTGTTAACCAGAACAATAGTGGTGTATCTGCTGCACGGAATAATGGTGTTAAATATTCTACAGGTGATTACATTGCATTTCTTGATGCTGATGATATATGGAGTAAATCGTATTTGTTGAATTGCAGAGATTTAATTAATAAATACCCTGATGCGGCAATCATTGGACACGCTTTAAGCAGAGATAAGAAAAAATCGTGTAGGGCACATAGGAAACTACCAAAACATTTTATGCATGGATACATTGATTATTTCAAAGTATCCAGAACAGTATCTCTCTATAGCTCATCTTCCGTTATTATCAAAAGAGAGGATTTTGAAAACAGTGCCGGTTTTAATGAAAATCTTACACATGGAGAAGATTTAGATTTATGGATAAGATTAGCAGCTAAAGGCAAGACTGTTTATTGCACAAAAGAGTTGGTGAGTTATCGAAAAGATATTAAGGATAGTGCCCGGTTAAAGACAAAAGATCCAGATAAACACTTGATAAGTATCATAAATAATTATCACTTTGAGTCACTTGGTTTTAATGCCTACAAGCATAGGCTCGTAGCAAGATTGCTTAAACATTACATAGCTAACAGAGTTTTTTACAAAGTTCGTAAGTATTTTACAATTCAAGCTTTTATGAGATTGCCTATAAAATATAAAATCTTTATACTTTTTGGTTTAATAAAAATTAGATTTAAAAAAAAAGATGTGTAGTACAAGAATCTTAATACTTTAGGAAGTTCTGAAAGCATTACAAAAATATAATCTGGCTACAAAGCTATTCTTTATTTTTCCAATTGTAAATATTGGATTTAATGCGCTGGTGACTTTTTTTGAGAGAGGTGCAACATTGGCTATTCTAAGAGCCGTATTCGTTTACTCATTTATACTATACTTCTTTAAAAAGATCAAATTACGTAATACATGGCCAAATCTTGCATTAATATTTCCAATATACTACTTAATATTAGTGTTTTTCTCCTCAGATATTTCAAGGTCTATTACTATCTATCTAAAATTTATAGCCCCGTTTCTCATCCTGGTCATTGCAATGAATGTGGTATTAAGACTAAAAGATTTTCTATTTATACTTCAATCTTCAATGTATATATTATTGATTTTTATCACTTTTACAGTTATAGCTAATCTATTTAATGTTGGATGGAATCAATATGTCGATGAGGAGGAGGAGGCCTTTAGCCTTGGACTTGGCAGTACACAATTGTATTTACCGTCACTTGCTATAGTAACTCTGCCATTTCTTTCATCACAAAATAATTCAAAAGCAAAGATCCTTTTTCTTCTTCTTGGTTTTATTTCTTTTATCCTTTTGGGGATATCTTTGCGAAGAACAACCTTATTAATAATAGTTGCCGGAATATTAATGTATTATGTTTTTCAAAGAAACTATTTACAGATAATGAAAATATTCCTCTTGATGCTGATGCTCCTCGCCATTACATTTCCTATTTATAAGACTCCCCTTTTACAAAGAATTGAGTATAGGCAGCAAGTTTTTAGTCAGGAATATACATTCACAAATGAATTAAGATGGAAAGAAATTGGCATAGTCTGGGAAGAGATTGATAGATCACCAAGTATGATAAAAATACTATTTGGAACTGAATTTCTTAATTCCCCTGGCAACTATGGAGGAGGTTTATTTGGTCATAGAGGTTTGCATGGTGATTTTATAAGGCTTTTACATGGAAGCGGAATCATTGGTCTTTTAATATATCTAATGTTTTATGGGCTGTTATGGCGTAAGTTTAAGTCAAAATTAAAAGGTTATAATGGTCTATATAAAAAAGAGATAAGTAGTTTATTTATCACATTTTTCATTCTAAGTATAATGATTTCCCTGGTAGGGAGATTTGAAGATATTAGTTTCAGATCATACCTATTTCTTATTATGGGTATTATACTTGGTGTTTTTAAAGGAGAATCAGATGAAGTTAAAGTTTAAAGTTTTTCTTGGTTGAATAAGTTTCTTGTTTTTAAAATCACACAGTTATTATAAGATATTTTACTCTCAATTGATTTGGAAAATTTATCTGGTAACATTAAGCAAAGTGATTCTCTCTAAATCTTAATTAAATAATGAAAGTAGTTTTTGTTTGCAGCGGTAACAATCCATATAGTGATACTGGGGGTGTCGTGCCTTTCATTTTTAATCAGGCTAAATCACTTATCGATGAAAAGATTAGTGTTGAATTCTATCTTATCAAAGGCCATGGGATTAAGTCGTATCTTAAAAATTCCAGACGCTTGAGACAATTTATCAGGAACAATCACTTTGATCTTTTACATGCACATTTTGGCTTTTCGGGATGGGTTTCGGTTTTGTCATTTTGTAAAATAAAAAAAGTAGTCTCATTTATGGGTGAAGATATTTATGGCAGGTCATCTCCGGGATTAAAAACAAAATTTAAGAACCTCTTTATCATGTTATCTAGTTTTGTTTTGCAATTTTTTGTTGATTATATAATTGTCAAGTCCCCCAATCTTTTATCATATTTTGTAAGACGGCAAAAAACTCAGATCATCCCGAACGGTGTTAACTTAAATTTTTTTCATCAAATTGATAAAACTATTGCTCGAAAAAAACTGCAATTTCGTTCGGACAAACAAACAGTATTATTTCTAGGCAATACCAATGATCCCCGTAAGAATTTTAATTTGCTAGAAAAAGCAATAGTTATTCTTAACGAAAAGATAAATTTAGTTACTCCTTTTCCTGCCAATATTGAAAAAATCCCTTTGTATCTTAATGCTTGTGATGTTTTGGTACTTAGTTCAAAAAATGAAGGCTCACCAAATACTATTAAAGAAGCAATGGCTTGTAATTGCCCAATTGTAGCTACCAATGTTGGCGACATAAAATGGATATTTGGCGAAACAGCCGGAACTTTTATCAGCAAATTTAATCCTGCTGACATGGCCGCCCAAATTAGAAAGAGTCTTGAATTTTCCCGGGTGAAAAATCGAACTGATGGAAGAAAAAGAATAGTTGAATTAAAGCTTGATAATCAAAGTGTTGCACGTAGACTTATTGATATTTATAATAATTTATTAAATTGAAGATTGCACGTACATGGTACATTTAACTATTAAAATAATAAATTATACCACTTGAAAATACTAATTGACATATACCATATTCCGCAATTCAATTTTTTCAAAACCACCATTTTAAAATTGAAAAAGGACCAGGTAGACTTGTGCTGTATCAACAGAGGTCGTTTAGCTAAAATAATCCAGAATGATTGTCCGGGCTACAAATTAATTATTTTGGGTGACTATAAATATAATAAGGGGCCCTTTTCAATGTTGTTCAGGATAATAATACCCAGATTTTTTTCTTTGTTAAGGTTAATACGAAGGAACAAATATGATCTGGTATTAACGGCACACTATCAGGCAAATTTAGCTGCCTGGATTAATCGAATCCCCAATGTCGCCTTTATTGACGATCCGAGAAAAATTGCTTTTACTATTGATAAATTCTCTACAAATGAATTATATGTTCCCTGTTTCAAAATTGCCATACCTGGCACAAAAGTTTTCAATGCCTTGAAAGAATGGGCCTACCTTTCGCCAGCTTGTTTTGAAGCTAATGAAAAAATTCTGATCGATTATAATTTAAAACCAAAATCCTATGTTTTTATAAGAGAAGTAGATACCAAGACCAGCAATTATCTTGGTCAGAAAGAAGATCTTATTCTTGGTTTTGCACATCAATTAAAATTTCCTGAAAAAATTATACTTTCCCTCGAAAAGAAGCAAAATAAATCCAAATATCCGGAAGAATGGATCATTCTTGAAGAACCGGTTAAAGATATACTTTCACTAATATATTACAGTCGGGTTGTCCTTTCATCGGGAGATAGCATAGCTCGGGAAGGTGGACTCTTAGGCGTACAAAGCATTTATTGCGGATTTCGAGATATGCCTGCTAATCAGGTGCTTATGGATAAGGGAGTGTTAAGAAAAATAAATCCATCAGAAGTACCAAATTACATCGAAAGGATATTAAACAGGGAAACTGACGAAATAAATCAAGATCAATTTAGAGAGTACTTATACAAGCAATGGGAGGATATTAATCTTCTGATAAACAATAAAATTCAGTATTATTCAAATAAAGAATAAAGTAAATAATTCTATCATTGGATTTGATAGATTGGTTGTATTATCGGATTTTAAGCTAAAAACGATACACAATGTTCAGCATTAAAATAACCAATTAAGTGCTAAATCAATGAAATAAATACTAAAATCCCTTTAGATGAAAAAATGCTTACTTATTGTTGGAATGCCGAGAAGTGGAACAAAACTATTCAGAAATCTGTGTAACCAACATAGTTTATTAAATATAACTGAATTTGAAACTCATTTTTTCCCTTTTTTAATTAATAAATTTGGCTACAATCTCGAGAATTCAGAACTAACTCCTGAATCTTTATTGAAATATATTGAATCAACTACCTTCTATTATAACATTCAAAACATGGGGCGTCAATTACGCCTTGAGGATCTGAAAAAAATAAAGATTAAGGACTGGAATTCTATATTAACCTTCATATTGACCTTCTTTGCTCCTGAAGACAAAAAAGATTACTTATACTTTGGTGATAAAACACCAAACTATATTTATCATTTACCCTTATTAAAAAAAGTTTTACCTGATGCAAAAGTTGTTGTCTTAATCAGAGATCCCAGAGATTATGCTTTATCAATAAAAAAAACATGGAAGAAAAGCCTGTATAGAGCAGCTATTAATTGGAGATGCGGTATGCTTAAAATGATGAACGATATATCAAGCTTCAGCAAGGATGTGTACTTTGTTAAATATGAGGATTTGATTACTAATTCTCAAAATACAATGAAGGACTTTTGCTCTTTCCTTAACATACCTTTCGAAGAAAAAATGATGACTCTGAAGAAACCGACTGAATATGTGGGTTCAACTAAAGGAAAAAAGTATATCGTAGGCAGCAATTATAATAAGTATAAACTTGATTTAAGCAAAAGAAAAATTAAAAGAATTGAGGAATTGAGTTTTGAAATGTTATCAAACTGGTATACTCCTGAATATGCAACTTCTGAAGTGAAAATGTCAAAGTTTTCTTTTCAATTTTTAAAACTTAGGGATGGATTAAATGCATGGCGTCATCATATTAAGGAAAAAACCTTTTTTAAGGGTACATGGTATTTTTATAAACTTCACAGGGTAAAAGGGAATCAAGAAATTTATTTTTAGAAAAATGAATTAGATGAGCTACCTAATATTTCGAAAAGCAATAGACCACTGTATTAACTCGTCTCGTGAAATATAAACAGTATATTTAGTTGGTTGATAACTTCCGTTTTGAAACTTTTCTCTTCGTGATTTATTCATAAATATTGCCTCATGTGTGCTTTTTTCATCGGTTCCGTTATAAAGTATGAGTCCATTACATTCGTATACCAGATTGTTAATATAGGCCAATTCAGGGCTAATAAGCTCTAATTGGGGATCAAAAAACCATGCTGTGCCAGTTACTCCCTTAACTCGTTTGTTATGCCTTAGAATTTCAGCAATCTCAACAAAAAGATTTCTCCACCCGTTTTCTGAGAACATTGACATAGCATAGCTATCGTTGCTATTTGTATGTAACCTGAAAACTGGTTTTGTGCCTTTCAATTTAAAGGCTATATAATATAAACCTTTCCAAAATTGTTTTAAATTCTTTTTAAATATAACACTTCTGGAGGCTCTGTGAAGATTAATATACTGTGGAACAGTAGGGACAATAAAACCTCGACATATGTTTATTTCAAATCTAAATCTTCTCAATTTATAGTTAAAGCTTGAATTATTTTCATTGTTCGTAATACGTTTAATCAGTTGGTCAAAAAATCTTTGATAATACTGATCAACCTTAGCTAGTTGGATATTAATTTCTTTTCTATTAGAACATTGAATCAATAATTCTACTAAAATCAATTTATGATACAAGCCAAGTATCTCTGGACCATAATCTAATTCTATCTGATCTGATAGTGATTTTATCTTGTATGACACATAATCCCAGAGAGAAATAGCTGGATATTTATCAAATTCACACAAATAAGTTTTAATCGGAAATTTGTTTAAATCCATCTTAAGAGATATTTTGTCGTAAATTTCTCTTCTTAAAATGATCAGGTCAGGACTTTGCATAAGAACTGAAAAAATATAAAATCTACTTGATGTGTTAATCCTTATCTAATTCAGATAAATACTTTAAGAGGTGCACGGCTACCCAACTGCTTCCTTTTTGATTTAAGTGTCCTCCATCAGTTGTATACTCCTTTCTAAGGTAAGTTTTGTCTTTTTTGAGATGATATGAATAATTATCAACTGAAATAGATTCGTAATATGCCAGGTCAAATAATAAACTGTCAGCATATTTTTCTCGCATTAGTTCATTAAATTCCATTCTTATGGCATGTTTATCTTTTTTAAAAATTTTTTTAATTGTTTGTTTAATGAAATTGCCTTTTGATTTTACCGGAACAGTAAAGTGAATGATCTTAATACCTGGATTTTCTTTTTGAAGAAGGTCCATATTAGAAACATAATAATCGAAAACAGATTCAACATCAGTTTCCAACTGAAAATCAGCATAACAGAATTTAAAGAATGCGATATCAAGGGATAAATCACTTTTACTATTTATGAAGGTTATAAAATCATCAACTTTCTTCATTGGAAACCGATTCTCACCATTTTTATAATGCGCAAAATAACCACTCTCATCTAAACTATTTGGATCATTTGTTTCCAAAATGTTTAAATTACTTAAGCCTAACTGCGATTTAATATCTTCTATGCCATCTATTATGTTATATCCAACTGATTGATGACCAAAGAAAATCTTTCTTTCACTCAGACGATTAAGTTTAGCAGTATCCATTCTTTGAATAATTACGGTTAATTGATTATCCATTTTAGTCATACTATTCCTATTTTCCTGATTTGAACAATTTATGCTAATTGCTAAGATCATTGTCAAACAAACGTATTGTAATAATTTTCTAACTTGAATCATACTCTGCAAAATACAAAAATCCATTTTTTTACTAAACAATGCTTACAAGTATACATAAAAATGAATGAAACATACCTGCAATCGCATAGTTGTTAAATTTATGCAATTTAAATGATAATCATACTTGTGTCTAATCTGTGATTGATTCACATATAGTAGTATTGGTAAAAATCTATATTATTAAGACAATTGCAATGATTGTTACAGTAAGGTCGTCTGAAAAATTGGATGGATACAGGCACTAAAGAACTTCTGATTTTTTATCGGTCTCCATTAACTCAAAATAAATATTCTGATTTGTTAGTAGAAATGCGATTTCTTCGTTATCGAAGGCTTCACCAGGCTGTGGAGGAACTATTAGTCTGGCCCCGTTTTTTTTTAGTTCATCTATTTTAGCAGCCATATTCGTTGTTCTGAAACATAAATGATGAAAGCCACCCCCTCGCTGGGCGAATTGATAAACAGGTGAGGATTCATCAACAGGTTCGATCAATTTTACCAACATTGAATTGTCCTTTTTCATAAAGGTTACTTTAACCTTTTGTCTTGTATTTTCAATTACGTTAGTATATCTACTATAGCCAAAGGTATTTTCCCATTGGCTGATAGCTTTTTCAATTGCCTTTACAACGATACCAATATGATCAATATACATCTTAGAAGAATTTGAAAGTTTAATATGAATGGTTCATTACTATACCTATACACTGATTTTTAAAAAAAAGTAGCAGCATTTATTTCTATTATAAGAATAGTTCCGTTGCTGTAATAACTTAAATTAAAGTTAAGGTTAATTTTCTTTGAAAGATTAGATTATCCCACAAATAATTCTATATTGTACCTATTGTTTTAATATACTAATTTCATACATATATCGGGAGAAAAAGGAACTAAAAAGAAAACCGTCCCAATTATTTTAAGACGGCTTCTTTAAAACTTATTTATCGCAATTTGGTATTAGAAAGATTTAATTATCTTATGAAAGTGGATGGAATTAGCAAATTTAAGTGTAAGAATATATATTCCCATGGGTAAACTTGTAATGTCAATTGTTTGATCAAATCTGCTATCCGGGTTTGCATACTTTTTTGCCAGAACTGTCTGCCCGTTAATATCCTGAATTTGCAGAATAACCTCTTTTTGGCGTGCTATTTCAGTAGCGACATTAAGAATACCTGTCGTTGGATTTGGAAAAATATAAATTAAACTATTTTCATTATTTGTTGGAGACAAAGTAGGGTTCGCTGGTTCTGTAATCTCTAATGCTCCAATGTCCGGGCTATCACCATAAGGAACTACTTCGCCAATTAAATCTTCAGTAATTCCGACATCTATACCTGCATCAATAGCAGGCGATTCCGGTTCAAGTGAAAAATTATGATTGTATATGTCTTTAAACAAGGGATTCGATGCAAAGGATTGTTTATCTATTCCTTCAATTTGCTGAAACTCGGTAAGATCTAAATATTCTTTCCCATTATAAATTATCAATCCTTCCTGGTCCGGGAAAAAAATATTGTAATCAGAAACAAGCTGTTTCCCACTGTGATTTATTGCTTTATCGCCAGTTTTTGCCAAATAAAAAATGTTATTGTGAAGTGTTAGTTCTCCATAATCCGTTGAAATACCTGCATTATTATCATAGAAGACGTTGTTATAGATTTCAGATGCAGAATTTTCACCGTTAATATTAATAGCATATTGATTGTTTTCGAAAATATTATAATACACATTCGTTTGCCTAGAATAAGAGTGAACAGCTTCCCAATTCCCCTTAAAGGTATTGTATCGAATCGTAAATTTTAAACCTCCAACAATTCTCACACCATTATTAGAGCTTTCGAATTTTGAATTTTCAATTGTAATATTGTCACAATTGTCTCCCAGAAAATAAATACTGCTTATAGCACTCTCAGCTATTATATGAATATTCTGTATTCTTATATTACTTTTTTCAAATACCCTGATGGCATAATCATCTGCCATACTCAAAATCACAGGTTTCTCACCTTCGCCATAGGCTCCCAAAGTAATATCGTTCGCAAGGATTTTTACTTTATTCTCGGTTGCAACTGTCCCTCTTTTCTGAAGATAAGAATACCCTTCAATCCATCCAACATCATTCCATGAATTATAAGGATGTTCTATAGAACCATCTTCAAGGTCATCGTTGACATTCTCCGGGTTGATGTAGACAATTGCAATTCCTTTTTCCATGGAAACTGTAATTGTAGCCTGATCACTTGCACTTTCTTCACCATCATCCTCTACCATAACTAAAAGCTGATATTCTTGCTTTTCCAATTCAAAGATATTATCCACTGCAACCCATAATTGTCCGGTTTGAGAGTTCAGCTCAAACCGGTCCGCTTCATTTCCGGAAACAATAGAATAGGTCAGAGTTTGTCCCGGATCATCCTCGGCTAGTATTGTCCCAACAAAATTGTCAATGAAGTCGGTTTCATTGATTGTAAATTGCTGATCTTCCATTTCGGGAGGATTATTATTAACCAATTCAGGAAGTTTATTTAAATGAACCTCAACAATTGCCTCGCTACTTAAATTTCCCGGGCCATCATCTGTAACTTTTATAGTTAAGCTATCTATTCTGGGAGCAGAATTAAAATAATTTTCATCATTAGCCCAAAGATCTGCTGATTGAGAATCAATAGAATAATAAGTTAAATCATTACCTTTTGTTATAGAATACGTTAAGGTTTCTTCTTCATCAGAATCATATGCCTCAACCTTTCCGATATAATAACTACCCTCTGAGATGCTATCATAGTCAACACTAAATGCCTGATCCTCTATTACCGGAGGCTCCGAATCAGAATTATCGATCGGATCACAACTTGGCCAGTGTGAGCCTGCACTAGCATAAGCTTGCAGATTGTCATATCTTACTAAAACGCCAGCATCTGCAACACCCATAATATCACCATCAGGATAGTTTTTTATCCAATGAATATTTGATTTGATCGGATACCCTACCATTTCATCCTCGACATTCACAACCAATTTTGTAGTATTGTCTTGCGTTGCCCATATTCTGTAATCTCCCCTTCCATCTTCATTGGCTTCGCATAAAATTTCAATATGGATCCATTCATCGAATTGCATTTCAACTCGTCCTCCCGGAGGATCTCCGGCTGCCCATATGGTAGAACCACTAATTTTGCAATTTGCATGATACACCACTTTGTTATCAATATATGTTACCCTGGCCCTAATACCGTAATGTGGATCTGATCCATTTCCATGAAATTCAGAAAAAACAAATGATGCATTATTCCCATAAATATCAAAAGCTTTTTTAATATCAGATGAAACATACATATCAAAAGAAATATATACTCTATTAATATCTGACCGGGAGAGACTCCCCTGTAATTGCAATCTTGTGCCAGAACTAATTCCGTCGAGTTTATAATTAACAAATTGTATTACTTTACCATGATTTCCACCTATATCTACAATACTTGCTATTGCATAATCCTGGAGAGGGGAATTATCATTCTCAACTTCTGTCTGAATTTTTGGTGGCCCCGGAAAATTCGAATTCTCTTCCCAAATATTGCACTCTGCACCTTGGTCATCTCTAACACGATAATTCCAATCATTGCCGTCATCATAAATAGAAAGTTCTGTGTCTGAGAAACTAGTTGCAAAAATTCGAGTTAAACCTTCAGGTGGTCCAATTTGCCCCACTAGCCCAATGGAAACCAGGCTTGCTATAAGGGATAAAAAAAATGAAATAGATTTTGAGAATTTGAATCCAAATACTGTTTTGCCCATTTAATTAGTTTTTGATAAACAAATAAATTTATGTGACTAAAGTTGGTTTATATTTGACTATATACGGATTTTGTTATGTAAAGGTTATCTATGTCATATTGATTTACATCCTTGTTATTGATGTTACAATAGATAAAATCTAGAACGAAATTTGAGAAAAACAATTGTCCGGATAAGTTATTTAGGCAATAAGAAACTAGCTGTTTTTATGCATAGAATTGGATTTTCATCTAATTTTACTATTGTTACTATTGCGTAGCGAAAAAAATTGGATGCAAAATTTTGAGCAAAATTTTGAATTAGGCATTAAAGATATTACGAAGTATTCCTGAAAATCTTACTAATTTTCTGGAAATACACATAAGCACTATTTATGTACTAAAACTAACAATTAGATTAATTCAGGACGTGCTTTTTATGACTCCATCTTACCAGCATATACCTTCGTAATTATTGTTTTCCGGGTGATCCAATATTCTAATAAGATCTATAAACATTTTATCTGGAAATTCTTCTATCAGTTCAGAAAATACTTCTTCCTTATATGTGATTACAATAACTTCCGAACTAGTTACTACCTCTGTAAGGTTATCTGTAATTAAATTTGCCAGGTGGGGTATTTTTGATTCAATATATTGACGATTTGTGCCTGTAATATTTGACAGATTTACATTTTTATCATAGACTTTTACCTGATATCCTTTACCCAATAATCTCTCTGTAAGGTCAACTGCAGGACTAAATCTAAGATCATCAGTACCTTTTTTAAAACTTAGACCAAGAATACCAATCTTACTCTTATTGAATTTTGCTATAAGAGAGAAGGCAATATCTTTTTGATTTTGATTAGATTCATCTATAGAATTCAGAACCGGTGTTTTAATATATGAATCATGAGCCAATGTTTTTAAGCCGGAAAGATCTTTTGGTAAACACGAACCACCATAGGCAAATCCTGGCTTTAAATAGTAAGTAGATATATTCAATTGTTTATCTAATCCAAATACTCTCATAACTTCATGTGAGTCAATGTTTAAAGTTTTACAAATATTACCAACTTCATTCGCAAAAGATATTTTCAATGCATGGAAAGAATTATTAACATATTTTATTATTTCAGCAACTTCTACAGTTGTAATAACTATTGGAGCATCAAGAAATGCATACAATTGTTTCAGCATTTCTATGCCTTTCTTTGAATTACTACCTAAAACAGTAACTGCAGGATTAAAATAATCAAGAACGGCTGTTCCTTCTCTGAGAAATTCTGGATTTGATACAACTGCAAAATCAATGTTAGGTTGTTTACCTGTTTTTTCTTCAATAATTTTTTCAACCTTACTATTTGTCCCTGGAGAAACAGTACTTCGAATGACGATTGTGTGAAATGTGTGTGATTTTTCTAATCCATTGGCAATATCCTCAGAAATCTTATAAATACTACTAAGGTTCAGGTGGCCTGTATCTATTACAGGTGTACCCGCACAAATGAAAGAAATTTCCGACTCCAATACCGCCTTTTCAGAATCGGTGGTTGCTGAAATCATTTTATTCCTGAAACCATTCTCAATAAGTCTATCGATATCTTTTTCAATGATGGTTGGTTTACCGCTATTTATCAAATTAACTTTTTGACTATTTATGTCAACACCTATTATTTTATGACCTTTATCAGCTAAGCAACCTATGCTTACGCAACCAACATAACCCAAACCAAATATTGAAATATTCACCTTAAAAAGTGTTTAATTCCCAAGTGCAAAATCTCTTAATTAAAAAATAATATCAATTCAAACATCTATTAACTTAACTCTCAATCTTGCCGGTCCATTAATATTCCCGTATTACTTTACTATTTGATCAATACACCATCTTAAAAATTAATAATCCGACTTTTAAAAAAAACAGCAAAATTTGTTTAATCCCTAAATTTATTTATCAGGCTTTTGTATTCTATCAATAAAGAATTGTCATTCATCAACATCTGATTTTTTTCTATCTTCAGAAATTGTATTATTGTGCATCCTATTTTATTTATTAGTTAAATATAAAATATTTTTGGAAAGTATGCGGAAAGATGCAATTAGAAAGTTTGTGAAAGAAAATACATTTAAAGAAGCCGATAAGATTCAGAATGATACTTTAGTATTTCAGGAAGGATTTTTAGACTCAATGGGATTGGCAATGTTGGTGGATTTTGTAGAGCAAAGCTTTGGGATTACCACCAATGATGAAGATCTGATTGAGGATAATTTCGAATCGATCAACGCTATAGCGAACTTTGTAGAGCTTAAATTAAGTTCAGAATAACCTGCATAATAGTATGTGGAATAGCAGGTCAGTTTAAATTCATTATTAACCGATCGCATTTGGTAATCCTATAAAGTATGCCGGATCATAAATACTATACGGATTCCAAAGAGAGCGTGTTTTAGTTAGCAGGAATATTCGAATTGGAAGGATTTAGCTAAATATTTTCGATTGATCAATATAAGAATTTTCTTTATTTGCAGAAATGTTTAGATACTAAATTACCTGTATTTTTGTTTATTATAATATATTGCCCGTTATATGAAGCTACTATTCATCATATCTTTAATATATACTATAACTATTTCCAATGTATTTTCACAAACCAGTATCCTCATTGATCACAATTGTATTGAGCTTTCGCAAATCCCGGTATATTGGATGGATGCCGCCAAATCAAATCTTCATATCGGATATGGCCATACTTCGCATGGGAGTCAGATTACTTCGGGAATGAATGCCATTGAATCTTATTATCCTGATGGAAGTTTTAACTGGAGTCATGAGGGAGGGGAAAATGAGCTGAATCTGTTTGAAGGCGATGGCTATGGTGACGGCTATTTAGACCACGACATCGGGTACAGCGGTTGGGACGCTGAAACCCGCGAGTATCTTAATGCATTCTCCTCCTGCAATGTGATTATCTGGTCGTGGTGCGGACAAGTGAATGATGTGGATTTGCAGACACATCTTTTTGAGCCCATGGAACAGCTTGAAACGGATTACCCGGAAGTCCGGTTCGTATATATGACTGGACACCTTGAGGGTTTGGGCCCTGATGGCAGCCTTTTTACAGCAAATCAGCAAATTCGTGATTATTGTATTGCCAATAAAAAAATTCTGTTCGACTTTGCTGATATTGAAAAGTATGCACCTTTTGGCTCAATAAATTTTCAGGAATTTTATGCCGATGATAATTGCGATTATGATCCTGATGGAGAAACACCACTCAACCGGACTCAAAATTGGGCAGTTAACTGGTTAGATGGTAATCCTTCCCATGAGTTCACTCAAATTTCCGGTTTATGCAGTTCATGCGCTCATTCAATAAGTTTAAATTGTGTTAAGAAAGGTATTGCTGCCTGGTACTTATGGGCACGTTTGGCTGGCTGGGACGGCACTACACAACAAATTCCTGTTACAAGTATTACACTATCAAGTGAAGGTGAAATTTCTGCCATTTCCGTTTCAGGAGGTACATTGCAACTTTATGCTGAAGTATTGCCTGCCAATGCTACAAACCCAGATGTGCTCTGGTCGGTGCAAAACGGCACCGGACAGGCAACG
>CAYPOY010000021.1:21376-27686 GCA_964412395.1 uncultured Anaerolineales bacterium
TGTGCTCTGGTCGGTGCAAAACGGCACCGGACAGGCAACGATCAGTTCCGTCGGACTGGTCACTGCTGTGGCTAACGGAACTGTTACGATTACAGCTTCGGCAACAGACGGATCAGGGGTATCCGATGCCTTTATTATTACCATATCCAATCAAATTTTTATTCCTGTAGAAGAAATAATAATTACCAGCGAGAATGGCAGTTCTGAAATTACCACTTCCGGCACAACATTGCAATTATTTGCCAGTGTGTTGCCTGAAAATGCAACAATTAAAACATATTCCTGGGAACTTGTAAATGTTACAGGACAAGCATCTATAAATTCCTCCGGATTAGTTACCCCGGAGATGAATGGAAATGTTTATGCAAAAGCTACAGCTTTGGATGGTTCAGACGTATTCGGCTATTTTGTAATTTGTATTTCCGGTCAGATTGCAAGTCCGGTTATCGAAAATATTCAACCGGAAACATTCATTGTAAATATAAGTATTGGAGGAAAACAAATTCAGGTTAAAACTTATGTCACTCAAATTTCTCAGATTAGACTGATTAATCTAAGCGGCAATACAGTAACTTATAGGAATATTTATTATTACGAAGATCACATCAATTTACCTGATTTTAGTCCAGGGATTTATTTTATACAATTCATTTCAGACAATTCAATACATACAAAAAAAATATTCCTTCCATAAGTGGATAATATTACCCAACTTATCAATTTTATTTGTCAGAATACCTATATTTTATGATCTTGCAGTACAATTGATAAGTATGTGCTATTCCAATTATTAACCATGACTTCAAATATATGTATGGGAACTATCTGAATATAGTTCAAAGTAAGTACTTTCAAAAAGCATACTTCAATGTTAGAACTTAACAGAGAGGCGGTTGAAAAGGACTTTTAATTGATAAATGGGCTTGCATGCTCTATCGATAAAGAATTAAATAATCAAAATAAATTAAGTGTGTGGTATAGCCGGAATATTTAATTTTAGCAGTGAAATGCCGTCTGCAGATACTCTTAAAAATATGCTGGGACAAATCCGGCATCGGGGACCTGATGAGAGCGGTATATATGTAGATAAGAATATCGGCATTGGAAATGTCAGGCTAAGCATAATAGATATATCCACAGGTCAGCAGCCAATGTCAAATGATGACAAGTCACTGTGGATTGTATATAATGGCGAAGTATTCAACTATATTGAACTACGGCAAGATCTGCTTTCCAGGGGAATTCGTTTCAAGACTGATTCCGATACAGAAGTAATAGTGAAGTGTTATGAACTGTATAAGGAGAAATGCCTTGAAATGTTTAATGGTCAGTTTGCCTTTGCCATTTGGGATTCAAATAAAGAAGAATTATTTCTGGCTCGTGACCGAATGGGAATCAGACCTTTATATTATTCTATGCATGCTAATCGTTTTATTTTCGGTTCCGAAATCAAAGCTATTCTGAAGTCGGAAATGATACCAGCCGAAATAGATTACAAGTCGCTTTTACAAGTGTTTACGTTTTGGACGACCATAACTCCAAATACATGTTTCAGAAATATAGTTGAAGTTCCTCCCGGACATTATGTAAAAGTGTCGCATAAAAACATAGAAACCAAACAGTATTGGACCCTAAAATTTCCGACTGACAGTCAGGACTATATTACCGATATCAGTGAGGCAATACCTCAACTCGACGCCCTCTTTGAAGATGCGGTAAAAATTCGGCTACGTGCAGATGTTCCGGTCGCAGCCTATCTAAGCGGCGGAATTGATTCAAGCTCAACAACGTATTACATTAAAAAAATTGCAAAAGACAAGCTGAAAACATTTTCAATCGGATTTACAGATAAAGAATACGACGAAACTGTGTATCAGAATGAAGTATCTGAATTTCTTGACACACAACACATTAGCTTTAAATGTACAAATCAGAACATAGCAGAAACATTTTCAGACGTAATCTGGCATACTGAAATTCCTATTCTACGTACCGCCCCCGTTCCAATGTACCTGCTTTCAAAAAATGTAAGAAAACACAATATTAAAGTAGTAGTAACCGGAGAGGGTGCCGATGAAATGCTTGGTGGTTATAATATATTTAAAGAAATGTGTATCCGGCGATTCTGGTCGAAGTATCCCGATTCGCAATACAGACCATTATTGCTAAAGAAACTTTACCCTTATATACCACAGTTGCAAAGTCAGAATGGTAAAATGTTAAAGTTCTTTTTCGGATATAAATTAACAGACACAGATTCTCTTATTTATTCTCATCTTCTCCGTTGGAATAATTCATCCAAAATTTCAGGATATCTCAGTAACAATATTCAACAAATGCTGAAATCTTACGATCCCTATTCCGAGCTGACCACAATTTTTAATGAATCATATAACAAGTACTCAGACCTGGCTAAAGCACAATTGATAGAATCGAAAGTGTTCATGTCAGGATATTTGCTCTCCTCCCAGGGTGACAGAATGGCTATGGCTAATTCCGTTGAAGGGAGGTATCCTTTTCTTGATCACCGGGTTGTAGAATATTGCGCGAAATTACATCCTGACCTGAAATTAAACGGGCTGAATGAAAAATACCTGCTGAAAAAAATGATGAAAGGCAGGATTCCTGAATCAGTGCTGGAAAGATCAAAGCAGGCATATCGGGCGCCTATTTCAGGAAGCTTTTTTGGAGAACATACACCAGCGTACATCCAGGAATTATTAAACCCGTCGTCCATTAAAAAAACTAACATATTCGAACCTGCCAAAGTGGGTTCGCTGCTTAAGAAAATAAACACATCGCCGGCTTCGGAACTGGATAATATGGCTTTAGCAGCCATATTATCCACACAAATAGTATGCAATAAATTCATTCATGAAGACTCTTCCATAAAAGCAGATATGAGTGATTGCAGAATTATCAGAAATAAACAGATCAGTAATTTAGAATAAAATAAACATGACACTCAATAAAAAGACAGGATTCCATAAAAGTATTCTTCAAATAAATAATATTGAAGAAGTAGTTCAAAATATTGTAATTCGGCTTAAGAAGGATATACACGATAAGCTAAAAAGATATGGTGGTGTAGTTGGTATAAGCGGAGGGATTGACTCTTCGGTAACCTTTGCCATAGCAGTCAAAGCATTAGGCTCCGAAAATGTATTTGGACTAATGCTCCCGGAAAGAGATTCTAGTTCAGATAGTGAAATTCTGGCTGCTAAACTAGCCAACAAGTTTGAAGTTAAGGCTATCACCGAAAATATTAGTCATGCATTGACAGGATTTGGATGCTATAAAAGAAGAGATGAGGCTGTCAACAATGTATTCCCTGAATATAATCCTGAAACATACAAAATGAAAATTGGCATTAAATCATTGCCCCAGAGTAAACTCCCTCCCATATTCTCGGTAATTATTATTGATAAAGATGGCAATGAGAAGAATGCAAAAATACCGGCCAAAGACTATATGCAAATTGTTGCGGCCTCAAATTTCAAGCAGCGTACCAGAATGTCAATGCTTTATTACCATGCCGAAAGATTGCATTATGCTGTTGTTGGCACACCGAACAAACATGAAGTAGAACAAGGCTTTTTTGTAAAATACGGAGACGGAGGTGCTGATATTATGCCTATCGGTCATATGTATAAGACTCAAGTCTATCAATTGGCATCTTTTTTGGGTGTACCGCAAGAAATTATTGATCGGACACCAACTACTGATACCTATTCGGCCGAACAAACCCAGGAAGAATTTTTCTATCAGTTTCCATTTGAGACCATGGATTTGTTATGGTATGGTTATGAGAATAACTATGATCCAGGAAATGTTGCTGAAGTTATGGATTACACCACAGACGAAATAACACAGATATTTAATAATTTTAAAAGAAAACAAGTAACTACCGAATATCTAAGAATGTCCCCCATTATGTGGTAAACGAAATTTAAACCTAAAATCTGACCTTATGAATGCCTTTGACTACTTTTTTAAGGATTCAAAATATCTGGATAAAGATTTTCTTTTGGGTCCGAAGGAGAAGATCAGTTATACTGAGCTATACAGAAAAAGTCAAAAGCTTGCCAGTTATCTTAAGGAACCAACAAAAGACAATGAAAAGATCCTTTTGATAAGTCAAAATACTGTTTTTTTTCTGATTGCCTATCTGGGAATTATTAAATCAGGCAGAATATGCGTTCCGTTAAATCCTGATATAGAGGCATCTAACCTGGAATATATTGTTAAGCAATGTAAATCGGAGGTAATCTTTGTTCAGAATAAGTTAATAAACAAACATGATTTTTCGAGATTTATTGTAGTATCAGATATCGAAGCTGCAATAGAAAATCATGTTGTCAAGGACAGGAAATCTACAGATTTTGGCGAAGAGCAATGTGCGGAGATTATATTCACATCAGGATCAACAGGTGAACCTAAAGGAGTTATGATCAGCCATAAAAACTTAATAGCAAATACAAATTCCATCATAGAGTACCTGAATCTGACGCAGGAAGATATTATGGAAGTAGTGCTTCCATTTTATTATTGCTATGGATTGTCTCTTCTGCATACCCACCTTAGAGTAGGTGGATCGATCGTACTAAATAATATGTTTATTTTTCTCGGATCAGTCCTCAATGATCTTCAGAAATACAAGTGTACGGGCTTTGCCGGCGTTCCGAGTCATTTTCAATTTTTACTCAGAAAATCAGATAGCTTTAAAAAAACTTATTTTCCACATCTGAAATATGTAACTCAAGCCGGAGGAAAGCTGCATAATGTATTTATTAAGGAGTTTATATCCTCCCACCCGACTATCGCATTTTATGTTATGTACGGGCAGACCGAAGCCACTGCACGCCTCTCCTATTTACCTCTGGAGTTTCTGGAGAGCAAACTTGGATCTATTGGAAAAGGAATCCCTGGTGTAGAATTAAAAGTTGTCAATAAATCTGGCGACATAATTAGGCCAGGTGAAATAGGAGAAATCATTGCTAAAGGAGACAATATCATGCTTGGTTATTTAAATGATCCTGAATCAACAAATGAGACCATTAAAAATGGCTGGCTTCAGACCGGCGATCTTGGAACTTTAGATGATGATAAATTTATTTTTCTTAAAGCCCGATCAAAAGAAATAATTAAGGTAGGTGGAAAAAGGGTTAGTCCAAAAGAAATTGAAGAGGTAATTACATCCGTTCCTGAAATTATCGATTGTACAGTTTTCGCTATTGATGACGATATCCAGGGTGAGGCGATTAAAGTAAAAATTGTAATTGATAAATTAAATAATTCAAGGATAACCCCGAAATATATTAAAAATCATTGCTCTAAATTTTTATCCACTTTTAAAATTCCGCAATACATAGAAATAGTAAATAACATTAATATAAGTTCTACGGGGAAAAAAATAAAATCTCAGAAAAAAAATTCGTAGCCTTTTTTAACTCGAATGTGTTTGCTTTATTTTCAATACATAGTATGGTACAAAAAGATATAAAGAATTGAAATGGAGTGAACGTCTACAGAGGAATAATAACCGCCATAAATTACATCTTTAGCAGGATAACAGACTATATCAGTTATAGATTAATGTAAGCTTGAGTAAGAATAATCCAACAGCTAATAATATCATGAACTTCTGATCTTGTTAGTAATAATATTGAATAGTGCAAGGAAAAAATATTTAATATCTATTGCTACAGGATGTCTCTTTCTTTCATTGAAAAATATTATCTCAGCTTGAATATTCCCTTGGTCATCAGGCATATTCAAAGCAACATAAGGAGGAAAACATCCAGGTTTGTATTTTATTCTTTCCTTTCGTAAATCTTCAGGCAACTGTGCAAACCTGATTTTACTTAGCGGCCTAACACCGATAATTTTCATTTCACCCTTTAACAGATTATAAATTTGCGGAATTTCGTCCAACCACATTTTTCTTAAAAATGTACCCCATCTCGCTACTCTAAAGTCTTTTGCAGGTTTTCCCGAACTATTATATCCATAAAGTTTCAAAACAAAATCCTGAAGATATTCTGAATAAGGATGCATTGTCCTGAATTTATAAACATTGAATAATTTACCTCCTTTCCCAACTCTCTTCATTTTAATAATCGGATAATAAGAAGGATCAGGATCATTTTTGGGTTCACTGGTTTTAATCACGGTAAAATAGAACAACCTGTCAATGATAGCATATTCTATGATCTCAAAACCAGTGTATACAAGTCTTCCCAGTATTTCTGCATTCGAAATAACATGATACTTTCTTTGAGTCAGTAAATTATATACATCTTTTAAAAAC
>CAYPOY010000022.1:0-27523 GCA_964412395.1 uncultured Anaerolineales bacterium
TCATCGGGGCCAACGGGGCTGGCAAGAGCACCACCCTGCGGGCCATCTCCGGGATTGTCAGGCCGCGGGAAGGGCAGATAACCTTCGAGAACCAGGATATGACGAGATTTCCAGCCTACGAGATCGTCGGGATGGGGATAGCCATGGTCCCCGAAGGGAGAAGGGTCTTCACCAATCTGACGGTGACGGAGAACTTGCTGCTGGGAGCCCACATCAGACGGGACTCCGGGGGCGTGCAAAAGGATTTGGAGTGGATCTGCGAACTATTCCCCATACTCAAGGAGAGAGCCTCGCAGAGCGCGGGCACCTTATCCGGCGGGGAGCAACAGACGCTGGCAGTGGGTCGAGCGTTGATGTCCAGGCCCCGGCTGCTGCTAATGGATGAACCATCGCTAGGACTAGCTCCTTATCTGGTGAAGGAAGTTTTCAAAACCATCAGGCAACTGCACGACGAGGGGACGACGATCCTATTGGTTGAGCAGAACGCCCGCGCTGCCCTTCGCATCGCGGATTACGGGTATATCCTGGAGACGGGCAAGATAGTCTTGCAGGGGACCGGGAAGGAACTGGCCCACAACGACGATGTAAGGAAGGCATACTTAGGGGTGGAGTGATTTTTTCTCTCCGCTCCTTTTGGTTATGAAGAATGCTTGAGGTAAGGCCATCTTGGGTTGGCCACGTGAGGGAAGGCAGGGTTACGTTCGTCGAATCTATGTAGCCGTATTTTCCGGATCGCGAGAGAGGGCAATGAGCTCATTGCTCTCTCTGTCCAAGTCGCAAGGCATTTGCAGAGTAATATCAATGAACGGTTAAGGAGGTCAACATGCTCAAAGTAGGAGAGGTTGATAGTACAGAAATAGTTACCTTAGTGGAAGACTATGCTGGTTATGAGACGTCTTTCCTGGCGCAACATGGGATATCTCTTTTGCTCGATGCGAAATCGGGAGATGTCCATAAGAGGATTTTGATGGATGTTGGTCAATCTTCTGAACCGATCCTCCACAACATGGATATCCTAGGCATAGACCCAACGAGCATAGACATGATATTCCTATCTCACTGCCATTACGATCACACCAAGGGTCTAACGGGGATATTGCAGGAGATAAAGAAGGAGGAGTTCCCCATAGTAGCCCACCCAACGATATTCAGGCCAAATTATGTGTTGAAGCCATACCTTCGGTACATTGGGATAACACAGGAGAACAGTGAAGAGAGGATTAAGGAAAGTGGAGGACGGCTAGTCTTGGTAAGAGAGCCTTTCGAGCTTCTTCCTGGGGTTATCTCCACAGGCGAGGTGGAGAGAACGACAGATTTTGAGGTGTCGACGGTGGGCGCGTATAACGTTGAGGACGGGAAATTGGTAAAGGACCAGATACTGGATGATATGTCCCTGATAGTTAATGTCAGGGGTAAAGGTCTTGTGATCGTGACCGGTTGCGGCCATGCAGGGATCATCAACATAATCAGACATTCGATGAAAATAACTGGAGTTAGCAGGATAGAGGGACTGATAGGGGGATTCCACTTGATAGAAGCTAGTGAGGAGAGGATTGAAGAGACCGTGGAAGCCTTGTCGAAAATAGATCTGGGGTGGGTATTCTCCGGGCATTGTACGGGTTTCGCAGCCAGCAAGAGGATGTCAACGGTGCTTGGAGATAAGTTCAATTTACTCCATGCTGGGAAGAGGCTCAACCTTGGTTTACGTTAGTTACTGGATGGTTCGTCTTGGAGGGAATCGGTGAGGAGCCAGTCTATAACAGCGATTGGAAATGGGCCTATCCTCTGATAGCCAGGAGAGCGTGTTTTTACACTCTCCCTTTTTCTGGGGGGGACAGTAAAAGAGTACTGCCGGTGCCGGGGAAAATGAATGTACCAATCTACCAATGTACCAACGTACCAACTGCTTTGCCTGACCCTGCTCCTGGCGTCAGGCTGTGCTTTGTCTCCGCCGTCCCCCACCTCAACTCCAGTCCCGACGCCAACGCCGACGGCCTATCCGACTCCATGGCCGACACCCACCCCCGAACCGCCCGATACCGGCTGGCAACCGCTGCAGTCGGGCGTCGAGTTGCGCCAGGTACGCGTGGAGACTGGCGACGTCGCCGAACGGTTGACACTCGTCCGGCTTGATCCCACCGCCGTGCACTTTCGCGTCCATTACGATCCTGTCGCACCCTGCCCGGTGAGCGCCTGGGCAGACCGCCTCCAGCCGTTGCTGGTCATCAACGGAGGCTACTTTACCCCCGAAAACGAGACCGTGGGCCTGCTCATCAGCGATGGGCGGGTGTGGGGCATCCCCTATGGAGGCTTCGCGGGTATGTTCGCCGTCAGCCCCCACCCCGGCCCTCCCCCACAGGGGGAGGGAGGAGAGATGGTGAGCGTGCGCTGGCTTCACGACCAACCCTACGACCCCGACGAGCCTCTGAAGGAGGCGCTGCAGTCGTTCCCTGTGTTAGTCAAACCGGGCGGCGTGATGGGCTTCCCCGCCGATGCCGACGACGGTCGCCCTGCCCGCCGCACCGTCGTGGCCCAGGACCGTCAGGGACGTATCCTGCTTATCGTTGCGCCCCGAGGCTACCTCAGCCTTCACGAACTGGCATGTTTCCTCGCTGAGTCCGACCTTGACCTGGACGTGGCGCTCAACCTGGACGGAGGCTTCTCCACAGGGCTGTGGTTGAAGACGGACGAGAAGTCTGTGGAGATAGATTCTCGCATCCCGGTGCCCTCGGTCATCTCCGCTGGCGACTGACTCCGCACGAGTGCAAAAACCAGACTTTTGCTCCCCTTTCGACGTATAATAATTGTGTGAGCCACAAGCCCCGATTATCGCCAGGAGCCGTGATTGAGTGAGGTGGTCTGACGAAAATGTGGAACCGTTCATTTGCCCCCCTATCTGGGGGCAAAATCAGATTGGCTATCCTGCCCGGAATGACCACCACGGACCGGCTGTCCCGATGACCCAATACCTGATCGAGCGTGCGATGGCGGGCGATGAAGCCGCTGCCCGGGAACTACACGACGCTCACTACCCGGCCGTCCTCCGGCTGGCCTACATGCTTTTGCAACACCTGCAGGACGCCGAGGACGCGGCACAGGATGCCTTCGTCTATGCCTTCGAGCACCTGGCCCAGTATAACCCGGAACGGGCTGCTTTCGCCACCTGGCTCAAGATCATCGTCACCAGCCGCTGCCGGGACCGCCAACGCCGGCGCCGCATCAAGTGGCTCTCTCTGCAAGAGTTGGTGGAGGCCGGACTTGAGCCTGAGGATGAGACACCCAACCATCAGCCGGACGTTGTGCTTGAATTGGTGGGGGTGCAACAGGTGGTGTGGGAGGCATTGAGACAAGTACCACGCAAGTCGCGCCAGGCTTTGATCCTGCGCTACTTCGGGGACCTTTCATACCCCGAGATGGCCCAGGCCCTCGGCTGCCCGGTCAGCACTGCCAAGTCTCGCGTCATCTATGGCCACCAGGTGCTGGCCCGGCTGCTGGAGCGCGATGCGCGCATCGAGTTAGACTACCACAGCCACCACGTAGGAGATGTGCCGTGAACAAGCATCTCAACGACCGTCAACTGCTGTCCTACCTGGAAGATGACCTCTCGCCTGAGCGCCGCGAGCGAGCTGAGGCACACCTGCGTGCCTGTCCCGCTTGTCGTGCTCGCCTGGAACGGCTGGCCCAGACAGCAGCAGACCTGACCACGACACTGCACGCCGTGGGAGAGCAGGTCCTGCTGACACCGGCCCGTTCGTGGGAGGCGGTGACCCGGCACTGGAAGAGACAGCGCCCGAGACTGCTCATCCCCCCATTCCACCCGCTCCTGCGCCAGGTGGCGACGCTGGCCGTCCTGGTGCTCATCGTCGCCGGGCTCGCTGGCCTGATCCACACCCTGGCCATCACCGGCCCTACGTTGACCAAGGCCACGCCAATGCCCAGTCCCACACCCCCGGCCAGCCCGTCACCCGTACCTGGGCCGTTACCGCGCTCGTACCCTGATCGCCTGGCTGCCCCCCTCTCTCTCCTGATCCTCGGTACCGACGGCGAGAGCGCCACGTCCGACGAGACCGACGCGCTGATACTCTTCCACCTGGATGCCAAAGCCGAATGTGCGTTCCTGCTCTCCATCCCTCGCAACCTGTACGTAGAGGTGCCCAGCCACGGACAGGCACGCGCTGGTAGTGTCTACAGGTTGGGTGAGCAAGATGAGGCCACCAGCGGCCTGGCGCTGGCCCAGGAGACAATCTCGGCCACCCTGGGCCTCCCTGTGCAGCACGCCGCACTGGTGCGCTTCGAGAGTTTCGTCGCGCTGATTGACGCCATCGGCGGCGTGGACGTTGAGGTCCCTCATCCCATCGAAGACCCGACCTTTCCAGACGGCCACGGCGGCAGCGATCCGCTGTCCATCCCCGCCGGCACGCAACACTTCGACGGCGCGCTCGCCCTTCGCTATGCCCGCACCCGCGTCGTCCCGGCCCCCGGCTTCGACCGCGCTTTCCGCCAGCAGCAACTCATCCTGGTCGCGCACGACCGGGTGACGCGGTTCGACCTGCTGCCCGACCTCATCGCCCAGGCCCCCACCATTTGGTCGGCCATCGCAGGGGGTCTCGAGACGGACCTTTCCCTGAGCGACGTGATTGACCTGGCGTTCCTGGCGACTGGCCTCACCGCCGACGACATCACCACGGCCACCCTCGATGAGTGCTGCACTGTTCAGCACACCACGCCTGCTGGCGAGCGCGTGCTGCTGCCCCAGCCGGACGAGATCGAGGCACTGATAGAGAACTTGTTGGAGGAAGGACGATGATCCGCCGAATGACATCCATGGCCATCCTGCTGCTGGGGCTGACTGTGTTGACAGCCTGTAGCAAGGCTGCAGGTACCCCGGTCCGGCCGACGCCCACCATCCACCACGCAACCCCCACCCCCGTTGTCCGCGAGCCACCCATCCCACTGCCCAAATCGCACTCACAGTTTGAGCTGACCACCGTGCTTCTCCTGGGCACCGACCGGCGCAGCACAGATAGCAGTTCCGACAACACCGATACGCTGATGCTCTTCCACCTAGATCCGAACGGTCGGCGCATCGCGATCCTTTCCATCCCTCGCGACCTCTACGTCGAGATTCCCGACCACGGGCAGGGACGCATCAACACCGCCTACGCCTGGGGCGAGCAAGACGGGACGGGCGGCCTGGCTTTGGCCCGCCAGACCATTTCCACCACCCTCGGCATCCCGGTCCAACACGCCGTTCTGCTCGACTTTCACGCCTTCGTCACGCTGATTGACGCCATCGGCGGCGTGGACGTGGACGTGCCATATACCATCTCTGACCCCACCTATCCGGACAGCGGCATCGGCTACGATCCCTTCTACCTGCCCGCCGGTCAGCATCACCTGGAGGGTGCCACGGCTCTCAAGTATGCCCGCACTCGCGCCACTCCCGGCGGCGACTTCGACCGTACCGCCCGCCAGCAACAACTGGTGCTGGCTGTACGCGACCGGGTGACGCGGCTCGACCTGATGCCGGGCCTCATCGCGCAATCCCCACAGCTCTGGGCCGTCCTCCAGACCGCTCTCGAGACCGACCTGACGTTGGGGGAGATTGTGGATCTGGCCATCATCGCCAGCCGCACCCCCGCCGACCAGATTGTCACCGCCGGTATTGACCAAACCTGCACTCATTTCTGGACCACACCCGGCGGAGCCCAGGTCCTGATTCTCGACCAGGCCGCCATCGAGGCCCTGCTCACCGATCTCTTCGCCCCCCCGTCCGCCGCCGCAGCCCATTGACCCCCATTGCTCATTGTTCATTGTTCATTGTCCATTGTCCATTGTCCATTCCGCATTTGTCATTTGCTCATTTGTCATTTATAATGTTTCTCAATGACCATCCTATTCGCGCTCCTCGGCCTCCTCGTCGGCGGCATGGTCAATCAGCTCGGCTCCGATCTGCCCGCCCGGCGGAGCCTCACCCGTTCTCACTGTCCCTACTGCGGGCGAAACCGCCCCTGGTGGCAATGGCTTGCCCTGCCCGCCTACCTGATCGAGCACGCCAGGTGTCCCTCCTGTGACGCTCCGATTAGCTTGCGCCACCCCCTGGTCGAGATCGGGCTGGCGCTGGCTTACAGCTACTTCTGGATCGTGCTCGGTCCCTCCATCAAACTGGCTCTCTACCTCCTATACAGCGCCATCTTTGCTCTTATCTTCATCACCGACGTCGAGCGGCGGCTGATCCTCAACGTGGTGATCTATCCATCTATTCTCTTTGCCATCGCCGCTAGTTTTTTCACACCGGATATGACGTGGTGGAGCGCACTGGCCGGCGGCGCGATCGGTTTTGTCTTCTTCCTCGTCGCCGCGCTGGTGGGGAATGGACTCTTCGGCGGCGGGGCGTTAGGCGGCGGTGACGTCAAACTGGCGGCGCTCGTCGGGCTCATCACCGGCTTCCCGCTGGTCATCGAGGCGCTGGTGTTGACCATGCTCCTTGGAGCAGCCGTCAGTCTGATCCTGCTGATCACCCGCGTGCATGGCCTGCGCGACCCCATCTCCTACGGGCCATTCCTCATCGTCGGCGCCGTCATCACCCTGCTGTGGGGCTACCCCATCGCCGAATGGTTCCTGCGCTAGGCTGGCTGCTGGATCCGGAGAACCCGTCGTTTGCTGCCTCACCCTGACAGGACTGGTGCAGTTAGAGCCGGTAAATTCCCCGATTTCTGGAGAAACTTTTGCCAGGCTGATGCGTATTCTTTATGAGAACGTCTTACCGGATGTTGTAACAAATCACGCCCAGGAAGGTAAACGATGGTGGCTGACAGTAACAAAAAACTACGGCGGCAAAACGGAATTGTTGCGGGCATTTGTGGCGGTCTGGGCACTTTTTTTGACCTCAACCCGTGGTGGTTCCGTCTGCTTTTCCTGATCTTGATGATTCCGGGCGGCATTCCGGGACTCTTGCCCTACGTGATCCTCTGGATCGTCATCCCCCGAAAGTGATGAAGGGAAACGAGCGCACGCCACTGGGATCTCGTTCGCCGAGGCCTCGTCCTCGTTCGCCGAAGGTCTCTGACTGAGGCGTAAAGGGCTCGGTCGGGAGACCTTCGCCCATCGGCGAATGGCCTCGTCCTCGTTCGCCGAAGGTCTCTGACCGAGGCGCAAAGGGCTCGGTCGGGAGACCTTCGCCCATCGGCCTGGTAGTTAGCATTTAGCATATCTAATTTTTAAGGAGGAACCGAAAATGGCATCTCTGCTGGAAAAAGTCTCGACGTTGATCTCCGCGAACTTGCACTCTCTGGTGGACCAGGCTCTGAAGAGCAATAGCCTGGCTGTGATAGACCAATACATTCGACAGGTAGAGGATCACCTGGAGAACCTGGGAGACGCCACGGCCACGGTGGGTGGGGAAGTCAAGTCCATCAAGCGCAGGCTGCACGACCAGGAGCAGAAAGAGGACGAGCTGGACCGGGCGATTGATGCCTTCCTCATGGAGGGCAACGAGGAGACAGCTACGGCTGCCCAGAGCAAGCTCAACAGCACCCAGCGGCTGATTGAGACCTACAAGGAGCAACTCACCCGCCTGCAGGCCGAGTACCGGAAGCTGTTGGACGCCAAAGTCAAACTGGAGGCTCGCCTCGCTACAATGAAGCAGGAGCGGGAAGAACTCCAGGCACTTCTGGAGTTGGCCAAGAGCAAAGAGACCGCGGTCGAGGCGATGAAGGGGCTGGACGATCTGATGGGCTCGGGGGACACCGACATCAGCCGCATTGCTCAAAGCATCTACGCCCGGTTGGACAAAGCCACCACCGCCACCGAAATGCGGGCCGCCAGCCTCGACGAGCAGATTGACCAGGTGCTGGATCGCGGCGTCATTGACAGCCAACTGGCCGAACGCAAGAAGAGGCTGGGGTTGAGCGAATAAATGAACCGTACTCGCTGGATCTTTGTAGCTATTTTGCTCGTCGCACTTCTGATTGTCGGTGCCTCCCTGACCTGGCGCGCCCTGAGCGACAGGAGCGGCACCGATGACGGGCTCACCGTAGAGCGGCCCGACACCGTCACCGTGCGCGTGCTCACCGCTCTGCCGGTGGAGCCGTGGGTACGGAGCGCAGCCGAGGCCTTCAACGCTACTGACCCTGTTGTGGACGGCGTGCAGGTGGAGATCGTGGCGATGGATGGCCTGACCGCCCTGGGCCGCTGGGATCGCAACGACTTCGGCGCTCTGCCGGCTGACGTGCGGCCGGAGGATTTGAGCGAGGCGGAGCAAGCCGCCCTGAGAGACTTCCCCACGGCCTGGATCCCCGACAGCCGTTATCTGGTGGAACTGGCCAATGCCTCCTACAAGGAACGGCTGGGCCGGGACGTCTTCCTGACCGATGGTGAGTACCGGGCCCACCCCATCGCCATCAGCCTCTTTACCTGGGGCATCTACGAGAGCAGGGCCGAGGTGCTGGAGGATCGTTTCGACACCATCACCTGGAGCACCATCCACGACGCTGCCGTCGCCGGGGGGGGGTGGCCTGAGTTGGGCGGCGACCCTGGCTGGGGTTACTTCAAGCTGGTGGTGCCTAATCCACGCAAGAACGTGGGCGGCCTGGCTGCTATGATCGCCGCTGGTGGCGAGTATTACGGCCGCACCGACGTCGGCGTGGAGGACTTCACCAATCCAGAGTTCCAGGCCTGGCTGGGCGAGTTGATGGGCTCCGTGACCGATTTTAGCAGCGCCAGCGCTTACACCGCCGAGGACTTTGCTCTCTTCGGTTACAGCGTGGGCGACGGCGGCCAACTGCTGGAGAGCGACCTGCTGCAGAACATGCAGGGTATCCTCACGCGGTGGGAAGACCCGCTGATGCTCTACTATCCCCGCTACGTCACCTGGTTCGACTTTCCCTTCACTGTCTGGATAGGACCGGAGACCAGCGCGCTGGAGAAGAACGCGGCGTTGGGTTTCCAGCGCTTCCTGCTGAGTGAGTCGCAGCAGGAGGCCGCCTTGGCCTACGGCCTGCGCCCGGCCAACCCCAACGTGGCCGTTGACGCCAGCCCGGACAGCCTCTTCGTCAAGTGGCAGGATCGGGGCGTCGAGCCCATCGTACCCCGCGCCGACGCTATGCGCAGTCCGAACCGGGACGTGCTTCTGACTCTGCTGCGCTGGTTCGACTTGAACGTGGTGGAGTAAGATGGCGGATATGAGGTCTTCTCCACGAAATTCGCAATCCCCGCAATCAACAGGGCGCACCTCCGATCAGCGCAACTGCCTGTTGGTGGTTGTCATCTTCCTCATCGTCGCGTGCACGTGCGGTGGGCTGGCCATCACCCTGGGGAGCGGCCTGTGGGACAGTCTTTTCGGCCAGTTTGACCAGGACGAGGTTATACAACCTGTTCCGTGGTCCGCCGACAGCGCCGAACTGACGGTCGCCGTATCGCCAGGTATGGCGTCCGTCTTTCAGGAACTGGCCGGGCAGTTTAACCGCCAGCAGCAGCGCACCCCTGACGGCAATGATATGCAGGTACAGACGCTGGTGTTGGTTCCCGAGAAGATGGTGGAGCAAAGCCTGAACGCGCCTTCCTTCCAGGCCCTGTCACCGGACAGCAGCCTATGGCTGAATCAGTTGGAGCAGCGCTGGGCCAAACTTCAGGATGCGGATGCGGGCGAGGAGTCCCTGATCCCCATCGGGAACCGGCGGGCCAGCAACCCGGTGCGCTATGCCACCAGCCCCGTCGTGATCATTGCCTGGGAGAGCGTCGCCAGGGAGCTGGGCTGGCCCGAGCGCCCGATAGGCTGGCAGGAGATTCAGCGCCAGGCCACGGAGCACTCGAACTTCAAATGGAATCACCCCAGCACCAGCCACGCCAGCGGCCTGCTGACCACCCTGGCCGAGTTCTACGCCGGCGCTGGCCTGACCCGAGGGCTGACCCCCGAAGCGGCCACCGATCCACAAACGCTGGAGTACGTGCGGGCCGTGGAGGCCACCGTCCGCTTCTACGGCGAGGGCGAGGAGGTGATCGTTGGACGTCTGGCCGCCGAAGGGCGTAACTTCCTGGACGCCTTCGTGGCCCAGGAACAGGTCGTCATCGCCTGGAACCAATCACAACGGGGCGAACGCGAGCGGCTCGTGGCCATTTATCCGGCTGAGGGCACCCTCTGGGCCGACCATCCCCTGGCCCTGCTGGAGTTGGGCGGCACCTCCCCCGAAGCGGGAGGGAGTACCGCCGTTACCGATAATCAGCGCCGCACCTTCCAGGCGTTTGCGCAATTCCTGGGCACTACCAGCGTTCAGCGCCAATTGCTGGCCGCCGGGTATCGCCCGGCCGATCTGAGCATCTCCCTGGACGAGCCAGGGAGTCCCTTCGCCAACACTGACGCTGTGGACTGGCGCCAACCCCAGACGACGCTCCAGGTTCCACCCGCCTCGGTGGTGGAGGTCGTGCAGAACGTCTGGTGGTACACCAAACGGCCCACCAACGTCTACCTGGTGGTGGACACGAGCGGCAGTATGGAAGGGGCCAAGTTGGAGCATACCAGGGAAGCCCTGCAGGCCTTTGTGAATCAGATCCGAGGCGACCGGGACCAGGTGGGGTTGATCGAGTTTGGCAGCGGCGTCAAGCTGTTTGAACCGTTGCAACCCCTGGATGACCGCGGTCGCCAGGAGCTGATCGAGCAAATCAACGGGATGGAGGCTGACGGCCAGACTGCTCTGCTTGATGCTGTCTGGGAAGCCTACGACGACTTACAGAGAACGGGCGACGAGGAAGCGATCAATGCCATTGTGGTCATGACCGACGGTCGAGAAAACGCCAGCGCCTATAGTGCCTCCGACCTGCGGCAGCGCTTTGAACAGGAGCAGGCTGTGACCGTGGTCGTGTTCACGGTCGCCTTCGGCGGGGACGCCGACGCGGGTCTCTTGCAGGAGGTCGCCCGCATCGGCAACGGCCAGTTCCGCCGGGCCGACGAGACGGACATTGAGGAACTCTACAAGATCATCTCGACCTACTTCTGAGACGTGAAACGTCAAACGTCAAACGTGAGACGTGAAGCGTGAAACGTCAAACGTGAGACGTGAAACGTGACTGTCACGCATCACGTTTTACGCAGTACGCAACACGCAATACACTTTATGGCTACCACTCGGTTTGAACTTCAGGAAAAAGCCCGCAGTGCCATCCTGCAATACGCCTTCTTCCGCTGGGAGAGCGCGGCGGTTTTGGCTGGCACGATCCTGCTGACTATGCTGCTGCCCCACCCATTTCCCTGGTGGCCGGTGTGGGGCTGGCCGCTACTGGGCCTGCTGGGGCTGGCCGGCATGGTCTACTCCAGCCTGACCGATGCCGAGGCCAATGCCAGGGTGCTGTTGGAACTCTTCCAGCAACAGTTTGACCCCCGCAAGGTCCAGGATGAGGCGCTGCGCCAGGAGGTGGAGACCGCGCTGGAGTACCAGCGACGCATCGAGGCTCAAACGCGCGGACAGCGACCCGGCGTGCTGCGGGATCGGCTGGAGGATACCGCCGGTCAACTCAGCGACTGGATCAGCAACATCTATAAGTTAGCCCTGAAACTGGACGGTCACCGCCGAGATGAGCTGCTGGCCCGGGAGCGGGAGACGGTGCCGAAGGAGATTGAGAAGCTGGCCGCCCGGCGCAGGCTGGAGAGCGATCTGAGCATTCAGCGAGAGTTGGACACGGTCTTGGAAAGCAAAGGGAGACAATGGCAGACGCTGCGAGCTCTGGACGACCGTATGAAGCAGGCCGAGTTGCAACTGGAACAGAGCATGGCCGCCCTGGCCACGGTCCACAGCCAGGTGCAATTGATTGACGCCCGGGATGTGGATAGCGGCCGGTCCGATCGCCTGGAGGCGGATATCCGGGAACAGGTCGAGCAACTGAACGATCTGATCAGCAGTATCAACGAGATTTCTAGCGAAATGTCAGGGGGAGAGTTCTGATATATGAGGAAATACGTGCTTGTGACACTGACCCTGGTGCTCATTGCCAGTTTGTCCAGCTTGCTCTCGACCGGTTGCAGCAGCGACAAAGTCCCCAACAAGGGGGATGTAATCGTCTTCGTGGCCGTACCCCTGAGCGGCTTTATGGCCAACGGTGGCCAGACCGTGCTGGGCGGCGTGCGCCTGGCGGCGGAGGAGATCAATCGCAATGGCGGCCTGCTGGGACATCGGGTCATCGTCTGTCCCCTGGACGACGAAGCGGACAGCGACGTGGCAGTGGCTCAAGTGGAGCAGATCCGGCAGGCTTTGAATACGGGGGAGCAGGTGTTGGCCGTGATCGGCCATCTGAACAGCGGCCAGACCCTCGCTGCTATGGAACTCTACAAGGATATGAGGCTGGTGGTGGTCACCCCCACATCGTCTGAGCAGAGTCTGACTGAGCGGGGGTATGATAACTTCTTCCGGGTCAACGCCAACGACAGTGTGCAGGCTGCAGTGGACGCACGCTTTCTGGTGGAAAAGTTAGGCGCCAGGCGGGTGGCGGTTATCTTCAACAATACCGAGTACGGACGAGGGTTGGCCGCTTTGTTGATCCAGGAGCTGGAGCAGCGTGGGGCCGAGGCCGTGCCCCAGTTGGAGGTGGAGGAAGGCCAGGGCCGCTACGAGAGCGAGGTGGTTCAGACAAAAGAGGCCCATCCCGATACCATTTTCTACGCGGGTTACGAGATCGAGGCCCCTTACCTGCGGGCAGCCCTGGTGGAAGCTGGTGTGACTGTGCCCATGCTGGCCAGCGATGGGGCCTTCCTGGGTGCCACCATAGATGAGGCGGCCGGCACGGCCGAGGGAATGTACGTCAGTGCCTTTGCCCCCAGTCCCCGCAACGTGGCGGATGTGCGCTGGTTCGAGGCCTACCAGGCGGTGGAGCACCGCAATCCCGACACCTATTCCGTCAACGGCTACGTGGCCATGCAAGTGCTGGCTGAGGGTGTGCGCGAGGCTGATTCTCTGAATGCTGCTACCGTCGCCGACGCCCTGCGCCAGAACAGCCTCAAGACCATTCTGGACGATCTACGCTACCAGCCCAACGGCGACCTGGTTGATCCGCAGATATGGATCTACCAGGTCGTGGATGGGGAGTTCCAACAGATTCAGTGGTAATACGTAGTCGCCTGGCAAAGCTGCGCCCCAAACCGACAAGTTGAATGCGTGTTGGCGAGTGGGGCGGTTTTGGCAAGTCTGGCGGGCCCAACCAGGCCAGCTAACGGCTAACCGTTAAAAGTGCTTGCCGTATGGGGATGAAGCGCTCGCCAGGCCAGAGCCAGGTTACGTTAATCCAGAAGCCAGACACAGCCACGGAACGCAGGATGCCATCGCCGTCGGGCATGATAGGGACGAAGCGCGTGCCCTGAAGCTGGTAGAACTCGGTGCCCGCGGGCCCATAGGGGTCAATCAGCCACAACTCCCGCACACCGGCCCGCTCGTAGGCCCTGAACTTGGGACCCCGGTCGTAGCGCACTGTGCCGGCCGAGAGGATCTCGATCACCAGATCAGGCGCACCGAAGACGCCTTTTGACTCCAGAATATCCGCCCGTTCTCTGGCGATAAAGAAGATGTCCGGCTCAAAGGTTTGATCCACGTCCAACCCCACCGGTGTCCGGGAACCGAGCACCTCTCCCAAATCGTGGTCTTCAACGTATGCAGCCAAGAGCCGAAACAGGAACCGAAACAGCTTCTCGTGGATGACAAGCGGGGGAGAATGCACGATCATCACTCCATCAATTAATTCGGCTTTCTGGTCTTCGGGCGCGTAACGGAAGAACTCCTCCGAGGTCATCCGCTCGGCCACTTCAACGCGGGTTAAAACGCCTGCCACCGCATTCATAGGTGCACCTCGTCCTTCAGCGAACCCTGTCCCGACGGCATTGCCCTATTTGGACATCACGATCTAGCCAAATTATACTCTAAACACTGGGGCTTGCAAGGTGTCATCCGCTGCAAGGCAAGCCCGCGGACTCGCGCTTCTCGCCCACCGGCATCGCTTGGGGTGAAGAAAGCGGGGCCGCGGATGCTTCCCATTCCAATCTTCCAACTCACGTGCCGTGACTTGTGCCCCTAACTCAACGTAGTATACTATGGAATTATCAGGGTGCACGTAAGCCGAGCTTCGAGCACATCTGGGCAAGATGGGACGACTGAGGGATGATTAGACAATCGGGCCCGATGGCTGGCCCGAATGGCCGAGACTACCAGACCCGATTGTATTCTCCGAGACGCTTATGAGTGGGACGAAAGAGCGCATCGTAGTGGTAATGCCGGCCTACAACGCGGCCAAGACACTGGAACGCACCTATCGTGACCTGCCGATGGAGGTGGTGGACAGAATCATCCTGGTAGACGACGTGAGTCAAGATGAGACAGTCGAGATCGCCCGTTGGCTGGGCCTCAAGACGGTCGTACACATCCAGAACAAGGGCTACGGCGGCAACCAGAAGACCTGTTACCTGGAGGCGCTAGGGGATGGCGCGGACGTCATTGTGATGCTTCATCCTGATTACCAGTATGACTCGACACTCGTGCCGGATTTGATAGCGCCTATTCAGCGTGGCGAGGCTGACATGATGTTGGGGTCGCGTTTCCTGGGTGGGCAGGTGCGCGCTGGGGGGATGCCGCTCTACAAGATCATCGCCAACCATTTCCTCACCTTGTGCGAGAACGCGGTGCTGGGCCTGCACCTCTCCGAAGCACACACCGGTTTTCGCGCCTATCGCCGCGAGATACTGGAGACCATTCCCTTCCTGCTCAATTCTGACGATTTCGTGTTCGATAGCGAGGTCATCGCCCAGGTAGTAGCCTTTGGCTTCCGCATCGGCGAGATTGGCGTGCCGACACGCTACTTCGAGGAGGCGTCGTCAGTCAACTTCCGCCGCAGCGTGGCCTACGGCTTTGCTACGCTGTGGACGTTGGTCAAGTTCATTGCTCACAAATGGGGATTGGTGGAGGTACCGCAATTCAGCAAGCAGTTGCGCGACGTGATCAGCCGCTACCACAGTGCAGAGTTACTTCGCAAGGCGGGATGATGGAGGATCGGACACGGTGGGGATTGGCTGCCATTGTAGTGATCTCCTGCGTCCTCGGTGCGATCCACAGCGTCGTCATCCCCCTCTTTGAGGCCCCAGACGAGATCTGGCATTTCTCGTTCGTGCGGGTGTTGGCTACCCAACGGTCCCTGCCAGTACAACCCGCGGAGGGCAAAGACATGTGGATGCGCGAGGCAGGACAACCTCCCCTATTCTACCTCGTCGCTGCGCCGCTCATCGCGCCACTGGACACCTCGGATTTCCCGGGCTTCGTGCGTTTCAACGTCGCCCACCCGGCGGTGACCGCTCACTCCCAGAGCAAGGCACCCAATGTGTTCATCCACACTCCACACGAGACGTTTCCGTATAAGGGCGCAGTGCTGGCCGTGCACATCGTCCGGCTACTGAGTGTGCTGTGGGGTGCGGGGACGATAGTGGGCGCATATCTTGTGGCCCGTGAGATCGCACCGGCCCGGCCCGGTCTGGCGTTGGCAACAGCCTCAATAACTGCCTTCAATCCGCACTTTATTTATATCAGCAGCGTGGTGAACAATGACACATGTGCTGCCTGCCTGTGCACGCTTGCCCTGTGGCTCGCCATCCGGCTGGGCAGATTACAACAAGAAACCAGGTTTTTCGGAAAAAACCCGGTTTCTACATTTGCCCTGGGGTTAGTCCTGGGGTTGGCTTTGCTTAGCAAAATGAGCGCACTGGCGCTGCCGTTGCTGGTACTGTTGTCCCTGTGGCTGATATGGTGGCGAGATCGAGACGTCCGGGCGTCGCTGGTGCGGGGATCAGTGGTCTTTGGCCTGGCCGCTCTGGTCGCGGCCTGGTGGTACGTGCGCAATTGGTTGCTCTACGGCGACCCGTTGGCCTGGAACGTGTGGCTGATTGATATCGGCGTTCAGCATATCGGCCTGGCCGAACTCTTGCGCCAGTTCGGCCACGTGGCGACTTCGTTCTGGTCACCGTATGACGGATTGTTTCCCCCACCAGTCTTCTGGGTGCTCGGTCTGTTGCTGTTGCTGGCTACTGCCGGCTGGGTGAGATTGCTCGCTCGACGCAACGCGCGTGCCAGGGTGAACGCAGAGGGCCTATTACTGGCGAGTACGTGGTTCTTGCTGCTTTTCGCCAGCCTGGTGCGCTACATGACGACCACGCCCTCCGCCGAGGGGCGCTTACTTTTCCCTGGCATCGCGGCGTTTTCATCGCTCTTGGTGCTGGGGTTGGAAGCAGCCGTACCCCGACGACAGGCTGGTATGACAATGGGCGTAGTGGGGGCCGGGTTGCTCGCACTCAGTGTAGCCAGCCCGTTCTGCGCTATCGCCCCGAGATATGCGCTACCGTTGATTGACTCGACAGAGGACATCTCGGGAGAGGTATCGTTCGATGCCGCAGTCTTTGGCAACGTGCGTTTATTGGGGGTAAAAGTGGAGCCTGATGAGGTTCAGGCAGGCGGGACGGTCGGCGTGACGCTCTACTGGGAGACACAGGCCCCGCCGCTCGCCGACCTGCGAACCGTGGTGCGGCTATGGACAACGGGCGGGCGACTGGTGGGCCAGCGGGATACGACGCCCGCTGGCGAGGTCTACCCTCCCGACCTGTGGCGTGCAGGCGACATTGTACGTGACGTATACCGGCTGCAAGTGAACGAAGACGGACCGGCGATGTGCCGCGTGGCAGTCAGTGTGCTGGCCGGTGATGAGTTGCTGGGCGAGGTATCGTCGCCGGCGGTGCTAAGACTGACGGCAGCACCAGCATCCGCAGAGCAGATCATGGCCCCACTGGCGTATACATTAGGCGGCAAGATCGAGTTGATAGGATATACCATACCTGAGAGTCCGCCAGCGCCTGGCGAGGCGCTGACAATCACGCTCCATTGGCGCACGCTGGCGGAGATAGACGAGGACTATACAGTGTTCGTTCATTTGCTCAATGAGGATGGCACACTGTATGGGCAGGGCGACGGTCCGCCGCTGGATAACGACTATCCTACCTCATATTGGTCGCCAGGTGAGGTGTTGGCCGACACGCACGTCGTACTGCTGAAAGATGACCTGCCCACGGGCGCGTACCTGCCTGTGGGGCTCTACCGGCTGGCGGATGGCACGCGCTTGCCGGTCTACACCACAACGGGAGAGCGCGTCCCGGACGACGCGATTATGCTCCATTTGAACTGGACACGCCGATAGCGGCATCACCCTTGGGCTTTGGGAGTTGAGATTTGAAACTTGCCTTCTACCCCGGCTGCCTGGTCCTCCAGCGTATGCCCGAATACGAACTGGCCACCCGCGCCGTGCTGAGGGAACTGGGGATCGAGTTGGAGATCGTCCAGCAGGCCGCCTGCTGCGGCGCACCTGTGGCCGAATCTTTCACCGCCGATTGGGTTTACCTGGCCGCCTACAACCTGGCGCTGGTGGAACGGATGGGGTACGGGACAGTAGTGACTGTGTGTGGCGGCTGCACCAATACCCTCACCCGCGCTGCCTGCGCGTTGCAAGACCCCGACGTACGCGCCGAGGCAAACCGCCGCCTGGAGACATTGGGCCTCTCGGTCACCAGGCAGGTAGAGGTGAAACACCTGGTGCGGCTGTTGGCCGAGCGGGAGGAGGACCTGCGGGCGCGGACCGTCTGTCCGCTCTCCCTCCGCGTGGCCCTCACCAACCCCTGCCAGGTCTTCCGCCCCGGCGACGTGATGGGCTTTGATGATCCCGTAGAGCCCCAGAGTGTGCGCCGCCTGGTCGAACTGACCGGTGCAGAGGTGATAGAATACGGCGGCGAGGACGAGTGCTGCGGTGCGACCCTCTACCTGGCCGAGCCGGACCTGGCACTGGCGGCCGGGCGGCGCAAGCTGGAGGCGACCCAAGGGGCCGATCTCCTGCTCCACAGTTGTGGCAACTGCCAATTGCTGTTGCGCCGTTTTCAGCGCATGATCGTCCGGGATGCGCCAGGCTTGCGCAAGCAGGCACTGTTCCTGCCGCAACTGGTGGGGCTGGCGCTGGGATTGCCGGAGGAGGAACTGGGTCTGAGGGAGGGCACGTGGCGATGAAACACCCCACTGCTTGTATTCAATGCGACACCTGCGTTACCGTCTGCCCCGTTGAAAAGGTGGGTGGCCATGCCATCGTCACCTTCCTGGCTGACCCCGATGCCACCGACTACTCGGTGTGGCTATGCACCTCCTGCTGGCGCTGTCAGGAGGCCTGCCCCGCAGGGGTAAATATCCGCGAGTTGATGATGGAGCAGCGGCGTCGCGAGCAAGCTCCCGCCGGATACCGGGCCGCCTTCGAAAGCGTCCTGGCCTGTGGCCTTGCGTTGGAGGTCCCACAGGAAGAACTCAACCTGGTGCGGGCCGCCTGGGGATTGGAACCGGTCAGGCTGCCACCGCCCGACCTCGTTCGGTCCCTCCTTCGCAGCAGTGGATGACGACAGAGGAAAAACAGTTGACACGATGACAACTATTGGGAGCAAGGCACTATGCCACCTGTGATTGGTAACTCAAGAAAGAACTTTGCCAATAAGGCAAAAACGCTTTACGATCGGGCCAATGGCTTCACCGGCGGCTCTTTAGGCATATTAAACGACGCCATCCAGCACTTCGGCGATGTCCGCGCGGCGGAGGCCACCGCCAGTATTGCCTATTACGCGGTCTTTTCTCTTTTCCCCTTGTTGCTTGCCCTAATTGCCGCCGGGAGTTTTGTGCTGGAAAGCGAGCAGGTCCAGCGGCAGGTGCTGGATGTTGTGGATGAAGTCTTCCCAGTCGCTCAGCAACTGATCGAAAGGAACATTCAAGGGGTTCTCGAACTGCGCGGAACGGTGGGATTTGTGGCGTTGATCGGTCTGGTGTGGTCGGCTATGGGCGCTCTTACGGCTTTGATACGCAACATCAACCATGCCTGGCCAGGAGCCGAACCGCGCAACTTCCTGGAAGACCGTTTGATGGCCCTGGGGATGGTCGGCGGCTTGGCGGTGCTGCTGGCCCTTTCATCAGTCTCAAACACTGTGCTCGATGTCTTGGCTCACTTTAGTGTGCCTCTATGGGGAGGACTTTCGATTTATGAAACCTCCTTGTGGACGATCTTATCAAGCATAGTACCACGGCTGTTCACATTTTTCGCGCTTCTGGGTTTGTATTGTTGGGTGCCCAACACGAAGGTCAGGTGGTCGGAGGCTTTCTGGGGAGCGTTGGCGGCAACCCTGGCATGGAAAATCGCCACGAACAGTTTTACCTGGTACCTCAGCAGTGGGATCGTTCAATATGAGTTGGTGTACGGTTCGCTGGGAGCGATTGTGGCCCTCATGTTGTGGATATACATCGTCAGTCTGATAACTCTCTTCGGTGCGCACCTCAGCGCAGCAATTGCTCGACATACCCGGTGAAGCGAGATGGTTATTCTCGGCTCCATCCTCATCATCGGCTTCATCCAAGAGTTCTTAAGTACGCCGCCGTGTTGGAGTACGCCACCATGCTCAACGTCCATCCAGTGCGTGTTGCAACACGTGGCGGGTCAGGCTGATCTGCTCGTCGGCGCGTGCGGGCCGGGGCTTACCACATTGCTTCATGCTCTGAGATGCCAAAAGATGCCTTGCGTTCTCAATAGAGGTAGTGTATCATACCATCGCGGGAAGATAGTATGGGGACGAAAACAGCTTGACAGGAGGGAATAAGCGTAAGAATGCGACAACCAAAGGTTGCTGAGCAGCGCAAATATGGGGTTCTCAATGTTGAGGACGCAAGGGCGATTGCCACTACATGGCTGGAGGCTGTCAGTCTGGAGAATGTGGTTGGCTTCGGGCTGCCAGAGATTGACGATAGATACCACGTGTGGCGTGTGCCTCTCCTGAGCCAGATAAATGGGGATCGGCTTGGCGAGATTGTGATAGATGCCCGTTCTACACTGATCGTTGAGAAGCAGACGACGTGCCCAGAGACACTTGAAGCGCGCTTACTGGGGCGAAGCGCGGAGACGCGCCGACGTCAGAAACGGTCCAGGGGGTCCTATGTTCTGTCCTCGCTTCGCAATACCATCGCCTGTGGAGACAGTGAGGAGATACTACAGGACTTGCCAGCGGCATCGGTGGATTTGGTTTTCACCTCACCACCATATTACAACGCCCGCCCCGAGTACACGGATTACGTGAACTACGAAGAGTACCTCCTGAAAATGCAAGGTGATCCAGGCTGTTCATCGGGTGCTGAATGAGGGCCGTTTCTTCGTGATGAATGTGTCGCCGATACTGATCCGTCGTACCAGCCGCAATGCATCTTCCCGCCGCATTGCTGTGCCCTTTGATATGCATCACCTCTTCATCGAAGAGGGATACGACTTTGTTGATGACATCTTATGGGTGAAGCCAGAGGGGGCAGGCTGGGCGACTGGCCGGGGGCGTCGCTTCGCTGCCGACCGCAACCCCTTGCAGTACAAGCCGGTGCCGGTTACTGAATACGTACTGGTGTATCGCAAGCATACAGACAAGTTGATTGACTGGAACATCCGTGCCTATCCCGATCAGGAGGCAGTGAAAGCCTCGCGCATCGAGGACGGGTACGAACGCACCAACATCTGGGAGATTAAGCCGGCCCACGACCCCCGACACCCCGCCATCTTCCCGCTGGAATTGGCGGAAAAGGTTATACGCTACTATTCGTTTAAAGGAGATATAGTCCTCGATCCCTTTGCCGGCATCGGCACGGTGGGACAGGCAGCTGCCCGGCTTGGACGCCGCTTCGTTCTGATTGAGATCAACCCTGAGTACGCACGCGCCATCACTGAAGAGGCCAAACAGTGGCTAGGCAAAGCTGCTAAAGGTGTTTTGACCATCAACTGCCCCCCCATTGACGTTTCCGGCATGTTGTTTTGAGCGAGGAAAGAATGATAGAAACGCAAATCAGCCTTATAGACCTGATGTCTGATGAAGCACGTGACCTGCTCTCACTCTCTGGCCCCGATTTGGTTCAGCACATCGGTTGGGATGTTATCCGTGGCGTGGTGTATGACGTACTCACAGGTCGGAACCTGAGAGATTCGACCGAGATGCTTACTCGGCGTCGGCTGGCTTTGTTAAACGCCTCGCTAGTGAACTTGTTTCTCAGGGGAACCGATCTATCAGCAGATTTCGTAGAACAGTTGCCTGATCTGGCCATTGTCACTTTGCAACAGAAGGGGCTACGCAAGGCCGAGCGTTGGCTGGCACAGTGGATGTTAGGTTTGAACGACAAGGCGTTTCAGAACGTGCTGAGGGACAAGCCAGAGGCTCTAGACATCTACAAGGAGCGGTACATCGCCGTCTGTAAGGATGCCATTGCCAACTGTGAGACTGAGTATGGCGTATTGAGCGGACATCTTGAACTGAGCACTGGAGCCAAAGCGGAGTTGAACTGGATGTTTTTCGTTTACCTCTTGACCGCTACTGGAGCACAAACCCTGGCTATTCGGGGCTCAGAGAAGTCTACTTACGGCAAACTGTTTGAACGACTTGTGCTTGGCTCACTGCTCAGCATCCTGGGATTTGAGATGGTCTCTCCCGAACAGCCAGAGAAACTGAGCATGCCTTCTGGTTATCCTCTCGTGGGGAAAGACGGGAGAGCGATGCCACTCTGCTGTACGAGGCTGGCAAAGGCGTAAGGTTTGATATTGGCTTCATCGGGCGAGGCAACCCCGAGATCTCTCTCGATAAGGTGTCCCGATTCGAGCGTGAACTGCAACTTGGGCGCTCCCGATGGTACATGGCTACCATCATTTTGGTGGACCGCATTGGACGTAGGAGCCGTATTGCCAGGCTGGCACAAGAAATTGGGGGTACAATTATCCAGATGAGCATGGGCTACTGGCCTCAGCAAATAGCACAGGTACTGCATCAGGAGATTGGTTTCGAGCACGAACTGCTGACGATGGACGAGGCTCAAATCGCGGACTATCTCAAGTCCCGGCTGCAGGAAGTCCCTTTGAAAGATTTCATCTGACATTCTTTCTGTCAGGCTCAGGATTAAGAAGATCGAAGATACATTGTTGGTACTTCGCGGAGTCCAATGGACGAAACGGCTCTTATCTTCGCCGCCCAACAGGGTAAAGTGGATGCCTTCAATGAGCTGGTGCTGGCCTACCAGGACCAGGTCTACAACCTCGCCTACCGCATCGTGGGCGATCCCGCCTCGGCCGCCGACGCCACTCAGGAAGCCTTCATCTCCGCTTTCCAGAACATCGCCCGCTTCCGTGGCGGTTCCTTCAAGTCCTACTTGATGCGCATCGCCACCAACGGTTGCTATGACGAGCTGCGCCGCCGCAAGCGCCGTCCGACCACGTCGTTTGAGGATTTCGGCGAACTGGACGAGGAGGCCAACCCGGCGCTGATCAACGGAAGCGAGCGACCAGAAGAGTACGCCGAGCGGCAGGAAATGGCCCACGTGATCCAGGCTGGCATCGAGACGCTCCCCCCTGACCAGCGCATTACGTTGGTGCTCTCCGACGTGCAGGGGCTGAGTTATCAGGAGATTGCCGAGGCGACGGATGTATCATTGGGAACGGTGAAGTCGCGCCTGGCGCGGGCGCGGGGCAAACTGCGCGATTACCTCCGTTCCCAGGGGGAACTTTTGCCCGCGCGGTATCGTCTTGAATAAAGAGGCAAGAGGCAGGAGGCAAGAGAGCATAGGTCCAGGGGAATGACGATGGGGCGACTGTTCACACGGCAAGCAAGGGGACGGAAGCAGCGTGATGAGTTGCTTTCGGCATATCTGGATGGCCAACTGAGCACCGGGGAGCGGGCGCGCCTGGAGGCGCGACTGGCGACCGATTCGGCGCTGGAGGCCGAACTGGAGGCGCTGCGCCATACGGTGGCGCTGGTGCATGACCTGCCCCCGACCCCTATCCCGCGCAACTTCATCCTGCCGCAAACGATAGCGGCCCGCCCAAGGCCCATGCCCTCGAAGGGCCACCGCAGCGCCTGGGCCGCTCCGTTGCTAACAGCAGCCACCGCTGTCGTCAGTCTCCTCTTCGTCGTCGTCCTGGCCGGCGACCTGTTGCTCTCTGGCACGGGCAGAGTGGCCTTCGCACCGGCAGGCGAGCGGATGATGGAGGCCGAGGCCCCACAGGCAGCGTTGGCACCCTCGCAGGTCAGCGAAGAAGTCACGGTTGAGGTTGAGGTTGAGGCCGAGGTTAAGGCTGAGACCGAGGAGGTGATACCCGCTGCCACCCCCCTCCCGATGCCAATGGAGGCCCCGCCCGAAGCGATACCCGAGGCCACCGCCGAGGCGGAGCACTACGCTGCGAGGACGCCAGAAGATGTGGAAACCACCGTGGCGGAGGAAGCTGCTATAGCCCCAACCGCTCCGGCGACGCCGGAGGGTACGCTATCCCCCGATCAGGCGATGGGCGGCGGCCAGATCGAGGAACCCACAGTTCCTGCACCGACCCCCAGCCCGTCTGTGGCGGAGGAAGCCGCTGCAACCCCAACCAGTCCGGCCACGGCGACAGCGGTGCCGGAGAGAAACGTGGGCGGCATAGGGCCCACTCCGAGTGAGGTGGCCGAAGTCGCCCCCTGGGCAATCGGGGAAGAAGAACCAAAGGCGGCGGAAAGCGGGCGGGGTGCGCCGGAAGGTGAGGTTGTCGGGGTCGCCGCGATTTCACCGTGGCGGGTACTGGAGGCCATCCTGGGGCTGGTCACCCTGGGGCTGGTGCTGGTCACCGTATGGGCCTGGCGTGTACGCCGCCGATGAACAGCCGTTAGCAGTCAGTGGCTGTCGGCCGAAGGAACTTCCATTTGTCGCAGATACTCGAACTGAACTACTGTCCCCGTTGCGGTCACGCGCTCGAGGACCGTGAAGCCTTCGGGCAAGTGCGGCGCTTCTGCCCCGCCTGTGACCTGATCGTCTTCCGTGATCACAAGGTCGCCGCTGGCGTGCTCGTCGAGCACGAGGGCAAGGTGCTCCTCGTCCGCCGACGCATGAAACCACGCCAGGGGATGTGGACTTTCCCCGCCGGCTTCGTCGAGTTCGATGAGGACCCGGCTGAGGCTGCGGTGCGTGAGTGCCGTGAGGAGACCGGGTTGGAGGTTGAGGTCACCGGCTTGCTCGACGTCATCGCCGGGCGGGAGCACGAACGCGGGGCGGACATCATCATCGTCTACTGCGCCCGGCGGGTGGGGGGCGAACTGAGGGCCGCTGACGACGTGGACCGGGTCGACTTCTACACACTCAGCGGAAACGACCTCCCGCCGCTAGCCTTCCACGCCACGCAGACTGCCCTCAATAAATGGCGCGATTCCAAACCGCACTGCATCTAACCCGGCGGGCACATCTTCGGCGTGAAACCGGCAGCCGTTGAACCTGATCTCGCGCCCGAGTCGCTCCCCCGAGCCATTGCACAGTATGTGCAGCAGGTTGGTGCCGCCAGGAAAGGAAACGTCAACCAGATCAACTTTACCACGCAGGCTTATAGCACCGAACTCCGCCCAACCGGTGAAGATGGTGTTGTGAACTACCATGCGCCCGTCGCTTTGAATACCCTGGCCCTCAAAGTCCCCCTCGAAAACACAGTCCTCGACCAACAGATTGGAGTAAAAGTAAGCCTGGTTGAAATGGGCCGCCGCGATGCGACAGCCGACCAACTCCACCATCTCGTAAAACGTGCGCCCCTCCAGATCGAGCCCGTCTAGAATGCAATGGCGCAGGACGATGGGCTGGTAAATGCCGTGCAGGTCCTCGCCGCAGAGCCAGCGGCTCACGACCAGTGGATCGAGGTCAAGCAGGCCAGCGACCCGTGTGTCTTGAATGGATTCGCCGATGCTCAGAAACTCAAGCACCTGAACGGGCGACGTAACCTCCAGTGTGACTGCTGATGACATTCCAAACCCCAGATTCCAAATCAACTCAGTATACAACAGAATGCAATGCCCGTGTGTTTCAATTTGGTTACAGAAACGTGGCCTGGCGTGGAAAAGACCACGTCACGCCCACTTGACAGATTGCGCTGCCTGGGGTATCCTTCTACTGGCCCCCGGAGCCTTCGGGGGCACTTGAGTGCTTATGAACAGGAAACTGAAACCATCCATCACACGTCGTGCTGCCAGGCTCGGGATTCTGCCCTTGGTCTCCCGCGTGCTCTCTCTCGCTGTCGTCCTCAGCCTGCTTCTCGTCAGGCCGGTGGGCGGTCGCTGGGAGATCCCACAGACCGTCGAGCCGGTCGCGGAAGCCCATTCGTCACCCAGCCAGGCAGTCATCTCCACACCCACCCCCACGCCGGTCGTCCTGCCCGATCAGGCGCAGGTCCCTATCCTGATGTACCACTACGTCTCCGAACTCCCGCCCAATTCCGACCGCTACCGCCGCGACCTGACCACCTCGCCGGAGAACTTTAAGGCTCAACTCCAATACTTGACCGAGGCAGGCTACCATACCATCACCTTGACCGACCTGTACCTTCACTTGACGCAGGGCTATCCGCTGCCAGAGAAGCCCATCGTGCTCACCTTCGACGACGGCTACAGAGATGCCTACGAGGTCGCGTTTCCCCTGCTGCTGGACTACGGCTTCACAGGCACCTTCTTTGTGCTTGCCACCCCGGCCCACTTCGAGTCGCCGGACTACCTGACGTGGGCACAGATGAAAGAGATGTCGGACGCGGGGATGGAGATCCAGTCCCACGGGCGGGACCACGTGGATCTACGCGGGCGTTCCTACGACTACCTGGTCTACCAGACCCGAGGCATCCAGGAAGCAATCCAGTATCATACCGGCCGTCTGCCGCGCTTTTTCTGCTACCCCTCGGGCCGATACGACGCCAACGTGATCGCCGTCCTCAAGTCGGCCGACTACTGGGGGGCGGTGACGACGGAATGGGGTAATACGCACACGCGGGAGAGTCTTTTTGAGATGCCGCGCATGCGCATCCGAGGGAGCGATACGCTGGAGAGTTTCATTGGCAAACTGGAGGGCTAGTGCTCTGTCAACTACGCGAGCCCGAAAATGACACAACTGGTGGGCGAAGGTCTCCCGACCCCCTGATGGGCAAAGGTCTCCCGACCCCCTGACGGGCGAAGGTCTCCCGACCCCCTGATGGGCAAAGGTCTCCTGACCCCCTGATGGGCAAAGGTCTCCTGACCGAGCCCTTTGCGCCTCGGAGACCTTCGGCGAATGAGGACGAGGCCATTCTCAGCAAACTTTGGTAGGTTTTGACAGTACCAGGGCTAAAGGATGGGAAGGATAAACCTTTTATAGTACTTTTGTACCATCCCTGATTCGCACATTTGATAGTTTTTGATAGGGCCTCGGTGGTATACTTTAACCATAACCGCCGGGGCTCTTGATTTGTCCGGCGGCTTACGTGTGTATCGTGCAGTGTCTACTCCACGAGAAGCGAAAAGAGAAACGAAAAACGAGGAATTGATGACACAATCTTCCCGCCTGGCCGGATTCTACGACCAGCCCCTGGAAAAGCGGATTGAACGGGTCGCCCGGTGGGCGGAACTAGCAGAGGATGAGACCTCGGTCCTGCGCGGCGCGATGGGGCTCGACCTGACGCGAGCCGACCAGATGATCGAGAACGTCATCGGCCTGCATAGCCTGCCGTTGGGAATCGCGGTCAATTTCGTGGTCAACGGGCGCGATGTCCTGGTGCCGATGGCCATCGAGGAGCCCTCAGTGGTGGCTGGGGCCTCCTTCGCCGCCAAATTGGCCCGCGCCGGTGGGGGCTTCCAGGCGATCACGACCGCGCCGGAGATGATCGGCCAGTTACAGGTACTCGACATCGCTGACCCCTGGTCGGCCCGCTTCGACCTGTTGGCCGCGCGCGCCGAGCTGCTGACGCTGGCAAACGAGACCGACCCGGTCATCGCTAACCTGGGCGGCGGGGCGAGGGACCTGGAAGTGCGCATCTTCGAGCAGACGCCGGCCGGCCCGATGTTAGTGGTGCACCTCATCTTCGACTGCCGCGACGCGATGGGGGCCAACACGGTCAACACCGCCTGCGAAACGCTGGCCCCCCGCGTCAAGCAGATCACCGGCGGGCGCGTGGGGCTACGGATCCTTTCCAACCTGGCCGACCGACGTCTGGCGCGGGCGCGCTGCACGGTGCCGGTGGAGGCACTGGCCTTCGGGGATTTCTCCGGCGAGCGGGTGGCGCAGGGGATCGTCGAGGCCTGGGCCTTTGCCGCCGCCGACCCATACCGCGCCGCGACTCACAACAAGGGCATTATGAACGGCGTAGATGCCGTCGTCGTCGCCACCGGAAACGACTGGCGGGCGGTTGAGGCGGGCGCCCACGCCTACGCTGCCCGCTCGGGCCACTACACCAGCCTGAGCGCGTGGGCGCGAGACGCCGAGGGCAACCTGGCTGGCACGCTAGAGATGCCGCTGGCCGTGGGTTTCGTGGGAGGGGCCACGCGGGTGCACCCCACGGCGCGGGTGGCGCTCAAAATCCTGGGCGTGCAGACCGCCCGCGAACTGGCAGAGATCATCGCCTCGGTGGGGCTGGCCCAGAACCTGGCGGCGCTGCGAGCGCTGGCGACGGAGGGCAT
>CAYPOY010000023.1:0-27498 GCA_964412395.1 uncultured Anaerolineales bacterium
CCGCGTCCCAGCGCGGCTCCACTCCGAGGGGCAGTTCACCCAGCGGCAGGAGCGTCTGTGCGTCGTACAGATACCACGTGCCCTCAGTGCCGTGCGCCAGCAAGCGGCTGCCATCGGCGTTGAAGGATTGCACGCGCGAGTATTCGTTCACCAACCCAGCCGAGGTGTCGTCCGGGGATAGGTCGTTCGCCTGATCGGTGACGCGCACCAGGCAGGTGCCAAAGGTGGGGTCGGCGAACCACTGGCGCGGAGTGGGCTCGGACAGGCTGGGCATGGGATAGACCTTCGTATCCGTGATAAAGGAGAAGCCAGGCGGGTAGGCCGGGCAGCCGCCACCGGGGGGCGGGGCTTCGTTCTGAGCCTGCGACGAGCTCAGTCGAGTCGGCTCAACCCGGAGGGTGGCAGGCGGGATCCCATCGTCCGAATCGAGCAGGCTGACGCCACAGGCCGTAACCATGACAACAAGAAGTGCCAGTGCCGGAGAGACAACTATGTGCCGACGGTACCGTTGCATCTCACATCCCCTCGTTCAAAAACCATGTCCCAGTGTCCTGGACTTTGGACAAAATCATAGCGGTGATCAGAAACCCGTTTTCTCGCTCAGAATTGTCCCTTTTTGCGTCCGAAAAGACCCCATTCGAGCGGATTCCACCTGCAAAGTCGTCAGAAAACGGGTTTCTTCAACTTTGTCCAAAGTGTCTGCTTGCCCGCGCTTCCTCCATATTGTAGTACGGAAAGTCGTTCACCGCCAACGGGCCGGACGGTGAAGACGTGGAGCCTTCCAGCAGTGCGTACACTCTGGCGGCGTTGTCCAGCGCCGCCGTCCCGATGTGGGCAGCCGTCCCTACGGCGTCCCATCCCAACCGGCCAGGCAGGCGGACAACCACCACAACGCCTGCCCCTTGAGCTTGCAGTTAAAGCCGTGGGAGTGTTGACATTCGTCATCGGTTGTCGGGAGACTCTGACAGTCTTCCGGGTGATTAGCGCACCAGGTGTAGCACCAGGGGCAACTATCGTCCATGTCCGGATAGTGTGTCCCATCCGGGTCATAACTTTCGATGTCCGCAAAGTCGTATAAAATCTTCTCGTGCTCCTGGACGTATTGCCGGACCAGGTTGTTGTTCTGCTCCAGTGTAGCGCTGCCGCCGTCGGTGTGGCCGGTCATGTAGACGAAGCGCACGTTCGGATACTCGCTCTCCAGTTGGGCCATCATATCCAGGTACTGCTGCACCGGCGTATCCTCGTCGGACATCTCCCCGCACCAGGACCACATGAAGGCGGTGGCGGTCGGGGCCTCGTCGAGGAGATCACGAGCCGCATCGAGAAACTCGGCCGGGTCCCACGACCACCCGTCGTCGTAGCCCATGCGCAGACACGGAGGAGTGCAGGGGTTGGGAGGAGTCCACCAGTCCTTGGCAAAGTTGTAGGCGGGCGGGTCCACGTACTCGCTCAGATACTCGGCCCCGGCCCACAGTTGGGTCCCGTGCGAGGTGGAGCCGTAGGCCCATACGACGGTCTGCTTGGCCTGCTCCAGCCAGTTGGCCGGGATCTGGCTTAGGTCGGTCGCGGTGTGGTCTATGATGATGGCCTGACCAGTGGGCGTAGGGGAAGGGGCAAAGTCTTTCAAGATGAGCGGCAGGTAGACCCACGCCGCCGGCTCCCATACCCATCGCTCGTAGGCCCCGATGTCGGGGTGAGCGTCGCGAAGGTGACCCTCGACGTCATCCGAGGGAGCACCACTGGCGCTGCCAGCGTTTACGGCCGGGCTGCTCTCCTGCAAGTGCAGGTCCGCGTTCGGCCAGCCGGACACGAAGAGCGGGTCGGACGTCACGTCCCCTTGACCCTGGCCACCAGTGTAGGAGGTCCAGGTGCCGTCGGCGATTTCATCGCGGGTGAAGTCGGGGCCGTGCCCTTGCACGAACTCGGCCGTGATCTCGCCGTCCTCCCGACTGTAGTACAGGTTGTGGTGCTCCGTCAGTTGCACGCCCTCGCCCAGGTAGATGCCCGTGGGGCCGCCGTCGGTGGGGTCGGCATTGAAGGCAAAGACGTTGTTCATCAATGTCAGCGTCACCGGTGGCGAGGGGATTTCCTCTGGATAACCGGCCACGAAGGCCCAATTGCGCTCGCTGTAGGCCGTATCCCACATGTTGTAGGCGACGGTGTTGTTGACCACTTCCAGCGTGCTGGTGAAGGTGCCCACCCACACCGCGCTGTTCCCTTGCCCCCAGACGACGTTGTTCTCCATCCGCCCCCCGGCCCACAGTTTGATACCGTTCAGGTGATTGCGCACCACGCGGTTGCGGCGCACGATGACGCCGGTGGCGTTACCGGCCCGGTCGCGGGAGTTGAGGTCAATCCCGTCGCCGCTGTTGTCGTGAACGTAGCAATCCTCCACCAGGACGGGGTAGCCGCGGGCAAATTCTAACCCATCGGAGCCGTAAGACGCTTCTTCGCCGGTGTCGTATATCTCCACGCGGCAGATGACCATGTCGTTGCAAGGGCCAGGCGTGCAGTCCACCGCCGAGTACAGGCTGCCGTGGATGGTGCTGTCTTCCAGCGTGATGTGCTCGACCGGCCCCTCCTCCGGTGGTGCTTCGGTCTCACCGTAGGTGAAGCGAATGCTGGCCTCGCCACCGCCGATGTCCAGATGATCCAGTTGAATGTGACGGTTCTCGCCAGAAAGTTCCATCCCCCAGATGGTAAAGTTGCGCAGCGTGAAACCGCTGATGTGCAGGTAGGACGTGTACTGATCCAGAATCAGCAGTTCCCCCACGCTGCCCCCGCCGTCCAGGATAGGGGTCTCGCCGAGGTAGGCGATGAAGGTGATGGGAGATTCGGCCGTGCCGGACTGGGTCAGGTGGGTCTCCTCGTCAATGGAGTAAGTGCCGCCCCGGAAGCAAACAGTATCGCCAACCTGGGCAGTATTGGCGGCGTGCTGGAAGGTGGCCCAGGGCTGCGTTTCGGTGCCGGGGTTGCCATCACTACCATCAGGAGCCACGTAGTGAGTGCAGGTGATGGCTGCCATCGCTCTTGCCGTGGCAGAGGTTTTGCCCTTCGTGGTTGGTGGGCCGATGCACCAGATTGGGAGCAGCCCGATCAGGATAACTGGTGTTAAACAGGCTATTGTGCGTGCAGTTTTATGACTCATATTTCTGTCCCTCCTATACTTGATGGGCCCCGGAGCAGAAACTGACCCCGGCCCATCCGTTGCTGTTCTGAAATCCGCTGTTCTAACTCCCGCGCACCACCAACGGCAGAAACACCTCCCACGGCACCACCCCCTCAGGTGATAGTCCGTCGTCAGCCTGTGGGGCGGGTGCGGTCGCCGTAGATCAGGTTGGCAGAGAAAGGGCACACCTGTTCTCTTGTGCAGGTGCGACGCACTCCGGTAGATGCGTCGCACCTCGTCATCTGCGCAGTCGGCGACCTGTCCACCGGTCCGTCCTCGCCGGGTACCGCCCCCTACTCGTAATCGGCGTCGTAGTTCCACCACCAGCCGTTGGGTTTTTTGTCGTTATAGTTGGCCTCCACCATAGCCCCGGCAGTCCAGCACCAGGAGTCGCCCCACCAACGGTGCTCCCAGGTGTCCCAGTCCTCCGGGTCGCAGAAGCCGATGCCGCCGGCGGCCCAGAATTGGCCCTTCATGCTGGGCTCGCCGCACCCTCCGCCAGCAGGTGATTTGCGATAGATTTGGAGCGTCAGATCACCACGCGCGGAGACAACGCACAGCAGTTTGCCGTGGATGTGACCGCGCAGGCGGCCGCCATAGAGATCGCAGCCGCTGCCCTTGAACCGGGCGAAGTACCACGCGGCCACCTCGCCGCCTGCCTTGATGCGGAAGAAGCAGCCGATGTCGTAGATGGGAATCTCACCATAGACGCGCAGGTACCCGCCCGCCAACCGGCCCTCACTGTCCAACCCACCATTGGCGGCTGTGGCCCCTGTAGCACCGATGTCGGCCAGAATGGTGCTAAAACTGCCGTTCTTCAGCACCTGGCTCTTGGGATCAATCACGCCGAACAGGAACGCGCCGCCCAGTTTGACGCTGCCGCCGAGATCGTACTCGGGGTGGGCATCGTGAACGAGCGCGCCCAGGTAGAAGAGGTTGGCGCCCACGCCCAGCGTGGCGGCACCCTTCTCGATCATTATACTCTCCACCTTCAACTTGTACAGCGTCAAACTGGCCTCGAACGACGGCTTTTTGGTGTTGATACCGACGATGAAATCGGCCTTCTCCAGTTTGTTTTCGTAGAGTTTGGACTTGACACCCTTTCCCTGAAGCACGTAGTCGCTGTCGCGGGTGATGTAGAAGGTGAGGCGGTCGGCGTGAACCAGGGGCTCGTTATCTCCAGACCGCTTGACGTCGAGCCACAGAGAGATACGCAACTTCTCGAAGTGCGAATCGCCCGTGCTGGTGTCCTCCGTCCAGATCAGCGTGCCCCGCATCTTCTTCAGTTTGACGCCCCACGTATCCAGCAGCCCTGTAGTGCCGCCGCCAGAGGGGGTCGAGGGGATGACGCTGTCGCCTTTTTCGTCCGCCCAGGCGTCAATCACCTCGGTCGTTTTGGTGTAGGTTTGGCTCCCGTAACGCGACCAGAATTTCTGCAACAGCGACACATAGGTTTGGGTCATGCCAAACTTGGGCGCCCACTGGTTGGTCATCGTCGTGACGAGCGAACCGCTCAGGTTGGTTGGCGTCAATCCCCTCGTCTCGGCCAGGGCGCGCAGCGCGCCGGTGCCGGCCGAGAGGCCCAGCAGGATGTCCGCATGCACCTTGGCGGGCTCGATCCACGAGTTGAGAACCAACGCCCGGTCCATCTCGACGACCTTGAAGTCGTCGCTGCCGAAGCCGACGAAGGCGCCGCGCGGCGTGGACGTAACGTGATGCCGGGCGTAGACCAGGTCGAAACCCCAGGTGATGCCGGTGAGCGCAGTCCAGGTGCGTTCAGCCTCCGGCTGCCTGGAGAAGCCCACATAGTCGTCCCAGCCGAGCACGAAGAGTTTGGGGGAACTGCTGCCGCCTTCCTCTTTGATCGTGCCGAAGACGGGCACGACGGTGTTGCCCTGCAGTTTCACAAAGCCGTTGTTAGAGGTATCGGGTGGATTGGCCAGCGTGGCGTCGTTATCCCAGTCTGGCGTGTCCGGCTTAGGCGGGTAATCGCTCAGATCCACGCTGGTCAAGAGGAAGTTGAAGCCGTCGAACTTGTAGTTGGCCTTGTTGTAAACGAGTTTGGTGTCATGGAACGTGCCGTCGGGGTTGAAACTGATCTCCAGCGGAATGGGCGCCACGTTCTGCTCGTTCGGAGGGGCGAGGTGCGGTACATCCATCGTGCCCAGGATCCACAAGTGGCGGTCGCATTCCCCTCGTGGTCTGTACTCGACCGCGCGCGCGTGCAGGTCCACGTCCCAGTAGACCGGCGTGAGGGGATCGGCATCGCCGCGCACCCTGCCGCCCTCCATGCAGGCGTCGTTGGGATTGATCTGCATATCTACCAGCGGGATGGTCACGTCGGCGGGGAACGGCAGATAGACGTCGGCTTCCACCTCGGAATCGAAGATATAGTTGTCGCAGAACGAGAGGCGGAAGGAATTCAGGGTGTGCTCGTAGCCGTAGATTTCGACCGGCACCCCGTTACCCGGCGTGATGGTGGCCTCAAGCAGGTCGGAAACGCCGCCCCGGCGCAGGTAGAGGTCGGCCGAGACGCCTTCGGGGAAGTTGATTTCCGTAGCGCTTGCCCCGCACTGCCCCTTGCAGTGATACCAGGTGAAAGCGACACCTTCCGGCGGCGGAACGACCAGGTTGAGACCGGCCTGCACGTTGGCATCGCCGCTCCAATCGGCTGCGGCTTCTTCCCACGGCTCGTGAGTCGGGCCTGTCTGGATGGGCGGGATGTAGAGGAAGTAAGCGGGCTCGCGCAGGACAAATCCACCGCCAGCCCACGATACCGGCAAGGGGTCGAGCTGAGGCCACCAGGGGAGATCGGCGAGAATCTCCCCAAAAAGCGCGCCGTCGGGTCCGATGAGCAGCGAATGTGCTCCGTCCACAAAGCCCTCGAACCTGCCGGTCGGCGCTGGCACGAGCACCTCTGTGGCCGTCAGCGTCTTGGCCGCCGGCACCCAGTAGTAGTCGAGGCTGAGATCAATGGGTCCCCACATCACGCCATTGCTGATGCGACCGGCGTGGATTTCAAGCGAGATACCGCCGGACGCCTGGATCTCGAAGCCGTAGGGCATGACGGTGGTGTAGGAGACCGGCTCGCTGGTGCTGAATCCGCCCGACAGGCCATCGCTATAGATGTGCGTGTGGCGGGTTGAGGTGTAAACCGGCCTCAGATATCCATCGTTGGCATCAGGCAGCGGATAGGGCGGACGAGGCTGCCCCTGTACGGGTGTGTAACGCTCATCGTACTGGGTGCAGGCATCGCCGACATCCACCACGTTATGGGTGAAGGTCACCGGCCCGGTCGGCACGATCCGCAGGGGCAGGGGATTCATCTCGAAGTAGAAATGGGGTGGTGCCATGCTGCAGTCTTGCCCTCCAAAGGGAGGTTCGTTCCACCAGTTGACCACCATGTCGAACGTCAAGTCCTGGTGCAGGGTGGCGGGGGTAAGGTTGACCGGCGCGTGCCAGGGTATGCCGAAGTAGTGGTGCACGATATTGTCGGGTAGGGCCAGGCCGACCTGGCCCCAGCCAGTTTCCTGGTTCAGGTAGAGCGATGTCACAGTATACACGTGACCATCAGGGTAGTCTATCGCGATAGGAGATGGCAGCGTGACCGTCGCCGTACCGCTGGTGACGATGCCGTCCCACCATCGCGCCTGGATGCAGGAGAACGTCACGCTGCGGTTGTAGGTTGCCAGCGGCGATTCACCCAGGGCTACAGAACCGCTACCGCTCAGGCACCAGGGCGTGGAACCAGCATCGTAGGTGACGCCAGTCACTTCGAACAGGTTGTCGCCCTGATAAACACCGAAGATGAGCGTGTCGGGCGGCGGGAAGTAGTATACCATCAGCCTCGGCGGGTTGGTTCCCTCCTCCTTCGTGGAAAAACTGCGGCTGTGGTCCTCATTCGGACCTTGCAGCATAAAGCCGTAGTTGGGGTAGGTGGTAGGGGTATACACCCACTCCTGCACCAGACTGGTCACGTTCCAGGTATACCAGCCGGTGGCCGGTCCCACAGTCGTGGTGAAGTAAGCGCCATCCACCGACGGCTGGGTGTTCCAGATCACTTCGTTCTCATACCAGGGATCGGTCACCCGAAGCAGGCGGATGCCGGGGTCCTCAATCCCGTCGTATGTATCAAGATAGGCCGAAAAATCGACCCAATCAATCGTCGCGCCGTTGGGGATGGACGAGAGATCGAACTGCACCAGAGAGTAGTTAGTGACAAGCACTTCTAAGCCATGGCTCACGAGCATACGGGCTGCGCTTCCGTAGGTCTGGGTGGGCGCATCGCTGGCAATGAATGTGTCGGCGCTGGGCGTGATCTGGGATTGGTCTGCTGGCGCAGCCGGAGAGGTGGGGTGGGCGTCCTGGCCCGCGTCGTCACGCCGGGCCTCTGATAGCGATCTGCCAGCCAGGTTGCCCCACACGTCGAAGCCAGAGACCTGTGCAGCGCCAGCCGTGCGGGCTGCCAGGGACAAACCACCGCTCGCGCTCCACGGGCTGGTCTTGTACATGATCTCGCCTGTGGCCCAGTCCAGCATGGTCACGACGTACCAGTAGTTGCCGTGTTCGGCGTCGGCGTCGAGGTACGTGTAGTCAATGGTCTCAAAAGGCGGCGTGATCGCCACGTAGTCGCCGTTCTCTTGCAGACTGCGATAGACGACGACGCGCATATACGCCTGGTCAAGGTACGGATGTCTCCAGCAGAGGTGTGTGCCCTGGCCCGGTACGAACTCGTTTGTTGGATTGTCGTCCCAAGGAAGAGTGTGCACAGGACGCGTGCAGCGATCCAGGGGCGGGACGACCTTGTACAGCCTGGCTCCAGAGTGCACGTAGCGCGGGAATTCGTCATCGCAGCCGGGGGTCAGCACAGCCGCCATGGTGTAGGTGTAGAGGAAGCCTGGCTTAACCGTGTCATCCTCGAACTGGCGGACATCCCATCCCAATCCTGACCATCCCAATCCTGAGGGGGTCAGATCTTCCTTCGGGCCGTTACCCTCTTGACGATAGACGCGAAAACCGGCCAGCCTGGGCAAGTCCTCCTCGATATCCCACTGAATGACCGCCGTCCAGTCGTAATCGCCCCCGTCCTCCGTGGTGATGCTGATGATGGCCGGCGCTGTCAACGTGTAGGCGACGTTTGTCTGGCAAATATCAATGGGAATAGTCAAAAGGGGCGTCAACACGCCGCGATTGCCGTTGGCGTCCACGGGCTGCAGCCAACACTTGGTGTCAACGGGTACGGGTGCCGTGTAGTAGGTGGCCGGATTGAAGTGCGTCGTGGTGCTTGGCACTTCCATGATCAGTATCTTCTCCGCTTCCTTACCGTCCCTCGGATCGTCATCGAAAGAACAATAGAGCAGCGAGTACTCCGTGTCCGGGTCCGGCGTCCAATGGATATCCCACTCCGTGACATACACATTGGAGGGAGGGCCGGGCGGGACGCGGTCGTGCAGGATGGCGGTGACAGCGTTCGAGGGTGCGCTCATGTTGGGCGGATCGCCTGTGCAGGGTGCGTCTTCGGCGCGCACCAGGTACCAGTAGCGCTGCTCGTAGACAGCGCCGCTATCCACCCAAGTGGTGGCCGTTGTGGTCATCACGGTGACCCAGCAAGAGTAAATGCTGCAATTGGTCAAGCCAGGCCAGCCGGCCGTGAGCACTTCGCTGCGGTAGACGTGGTACTGAACCGCATCGGTCACCGGCTGCCAGGTGATGGTGATTGTGCCGCCGCCGTGGTCAACCGTGGGCGTCAGGACGACGGGTGGGTCGGGTGGCATGGTGTCGGGCACGGTGGCGGTGACGAACTCACTCCACCCGCACGTCTGGCCCAGCAGGTCGCGCGGCGCGACCCGGTAGGCGTAGGTCTGGCAGACTGTGAGAGTTTCACTGGCATCGGCGTAGTAGTACTCGTGATGCTGGTACGGTACCGTATACGGATCGCCCCCGGCCAGGGTGAGCGTAACCGGATCGTGATCGGCCATCGGCACAACCGGCTCGGTCGTGATGCGCGTGTACCGCATCACGGCGGGATCACCGCCGGGGCCAACCGGACCAGCGCGGAAGATGTCGTAACTGGTAGCCCACTGCTCCAGCGGGCTCTGCCGGCCTATTGGTTCCTCCGGCAAGTCCCAGATCAGGAACACCCGGCCGTGGGCCTGGCGATTTTTCTGTGCCAGCACCCAGTCGGGCGAGCCACGCAGCGCGTCGCTGACGACGGCTGTCACCGTGATCACCGAGGGGGGCTCCAAGGGCGTGACGCCATCATTCTTAACCGAAACCGTGCCTACGTCCTCCGGGCCAGACAAGAGCATTGCTTCGACTCGATAAGTATGGGTGTAGGGGTCGCCGGGCGTGACCGTCTCATCCAGGTACCCCAGACCGCGGACGAGGGCCACGGGATAGCGCTGATCGGCCAGCCATTGCTCGGCCAGCCGGTTGTCATTCAGAAAGTCATGCAACTCCGCGATGGTGGTGACGTTTGTGTAGGTTGCCTGAATCCAGCCCCAGTGGCTGCCCAGAATGGCAGTGGCTTCCGTTGGAACAGTCACATGCGTAATGGGCTGGCTGTTGAGCAGGTTGCCGTCACGATACACATAATAGCCAACAGGCTGCTCGGCGGGACGTCCAGACTGCGCGTCCTTGCTCGGCCAGCGCCAGCGTAGCAGCACACCTTGCTCCCCGGTGGCCCACATCAGAACAGGCTCGTCTATCGGCAGCGGTTGGACGCTGACTCGCCCCTCCCTGCCTGCATATCCCTCCAGGGAATAGGCATAATCGTCGGCCAGTGTGAACGTATGGGTGTAGGATTGACCGGGGGCGATGTACACGTCGCCCCACTCGTATGCCTGGCGTGTGGTGGCAGCATCCGCCACCAGAGGAGAAGCAGTGGCCGCGGCGGTGCTATCGGCGTTGCGCGCTACCAGAGGTAAGTAGACGCGGTACAGCCTCGCCAGATGCACCGTTTCTTGAAGGTAGTTGGTCCACACGACCGTTGACCCCACCGTGATGGTTACTACGGCGGGGTCAGGGCCGCCCTCGGTGATGGAGACGAAGACCGTGGCAGTAATGCCTGTTTTGCTCTGACAAGCGGTGCAGGGACAGCCCAGCGGCAGCCTCGCCGGGACAGGGATCTCCTCTGCACCTTGTCCCACGTGTGGCGAGGAGAGTTGAGTCACATCACTGGCCGGCTTGAACTCGGCGGCGGTCACTCCCCTCTGGTCGTTGGGTACCAGTGGGGACGGACTCGCCGCCCCCGTGCTGCTGACGGCCAGCAGCAACCCCATCAGGGCCAGCGCGGCCGCACTGAGTGATACAATTATTCTCATGCTCCGGCTATTCATGGCTCTCCTCCTTCTCGTGGCTCTTCACTACTTTTCAGTATTTGCACCCAGCGCCGGATAAAGGACAGCAGGGTGGTCTCGCCGGCGAAGGTGGTTCGCTCGCCCGATTGGACGTGCTGTACCTGCCCGCGCCAACGGGGCTTACTGGCTCCTGGCTCTTGCCAGAAGCGGACGATGAAGGTATTTAGTGGTGGATTAGGATCATGTTGGTCAGACATAGAAAGCCTCTCGCTTTGGCCGGTGGTAGGGTGAAATACGTGATGCGTGAAACGTGATCTCGCTTACGTTTCACGTCCGTACTATAGCACAGAGGTCTCAAAAAAGTGTCAAAAGGGGAAAGGCTTTCGGGGAGCATCCCCCCCGAGTTGAGGTACTACAGACGGGGGAGCCCGCGTAGTGGATGGGAGTCCAGGTAACGTTTGCGCCGCTCTGGGTCAGGGATGCGGTTGGCCTTCGCCTCAATTATAGCCACTGCCAACTGCTCCTGCTCTTCGGCCTCCTGGATGCGTCCCAGGGCGCGCAGGGCCTGGGCATGGGCTTGATGGACCTGCTCGGTGCCGATCCAGCCTTCGTGAGCCCGGCCCACCAGGGCGACGGCCCGTCCCGTGTGTTCCAGAGCCGCCGCCCCTTCACCCTGGGCTAACAAAGCCAGGCCCACCTCCATCTCGCCCCACATTTCGCAGACTGGCAGTTTACTCTCCTGGGCAACGCGCACTGCCTCGTTGGCGCGCCTGAGGGCGCTGACGGGATCGCCCGTGCTGCGGTCGGCGCGGGCCATGGCAGCCAGCCCCGCCGCCAGGCCCTCCCGGCACTCACGCTCTCTGGCCACCCTCACCGCTTCGGTCAGGCAATCGTGAGTGGCGGACGGCTGGCCGGCCGCGATCTCCACCAACCCCAGCCCGATGAGTGATTCTACCAGGCGCCGGCGGTGACCGATAGAGCGGGCCCGTTCGACAGCGCGCTGTAGCCAACGCCGGGCCTGAGCCAGGTCGCCCATAAGGTAGAAGGCCAACCCTGTTCGTTCCTCGGCCTCCACGCGGGTATGCTCGCTGCGCAATTCCTGCTGCATGACTAGAGCCTGCTGGAATAATTCAACCGCCGCAGTATAGTTACCCCGGTGCAATTCCCAGCAGCCCATCTGGGTCAAGCCGAAGGCCTCGGCCGGCCGGGCGCCGATGCGGCGGGCCAGGGCCAGGTGCTCGTCCAGGTATTGCCTGGCCTCAGCAAAGCGCCCCATCTTCAGGTAGATAGCCCCGATGTCCAGGCCACACCAGGCCATACGGTTGTAGTGATCCGCAGACTTGTGGCAGGCATAAGCCTCCTGCTCATAAGCAAGAGATTGAACATAGTTACCCAGGTGAAAATGCACATAGCCCAGGAATTGGACGATACGTCCCCGCATCTCGGGAGCGGCTTCCTCCCTGGCCACCGCCAACGCGGATTCCAGGGCGGTCAGCGCCGGCCGCGGTTGGCCCAGGAAATAGTGAGCGAAACCAATGTGGGCCAGGAGGCGGCAGCGCGCAGATGCGTCGTTCAGACGCCCGGCCAGGCCCAGCCCCTCCTCGGCTGTCGCAATGGACTTCTCATACTGGGCGTCCAGGTTCAGATAGCGGACGCGGCGGATTAGTGCCTGCAAGCGCAAGTTCTCATCACCGCTGGTCTCGGCCAGGCTGGTCAGTGCCGAAAGGTCGGCGTCCCGCTCCGCCGGCCGGGCTTGCAGGTGGCGCTGTTGGGCGCGGTCAATCAGCACCTGCCCGCGTTGGGCCAGGCAGTCCGGCCGTGTGTGGTCAGGGTCGAGCCGGTCCAACAATTCCAACATTCGCCCCAGGTGCTGTTCGGCATCCTGCCAGGCAAACAGCGCCTCGGCTTTTTGAACAGCCAGGTTGTAGTAGTGCAGCGCCTTCGCCGTCTCGCCTGCGGCGTCGTAATGGTGAGCCACTTCGCCGGCAACGTCGGGCTGGCCGGCGTACAACCGCTCCAGCGCCTCCCCCACCAGCCGGTGAAGCCGCCGGCGGCGGCGGTAGTGCAATTCCCGGTAGATCACCTCCCGCACCAGGTGGTGATCGAACTCGTAGTCCCGGTCGGAAGGGCCGCTTCCTTCGCGGACGAGGCGGCGGCGCAGGAGTTCGTCCAGCGCCTCCAGCGTCGCCTCTTCGCCTTGACCCGAGGTCTGCTCCAGCACGTCGAAGTCGAAGGCACGCCCGATGACAACGGCGGCAGCGACTGCTTCGCGGGTCAATGGTGAGAGCCGTTCCAGGCGCATCCGAACGACCTGGCACACCGAAGCGGGAATCGGCAGGCTGGTCGGCACACCCCCTTCGATCCAGCGCCCCCCGGCGAACCGTATCTGCCCGTCTTCGAACAGAGCCCGCAAGGTCTCCAGCGTGAAGAAGGGATTGCCCTCTGACTGGCGGTGGATGCGCGCTACCAGGAAATCGCTCGCACCGGCCATCCAAAGGGCCAGGGCCTCTTGAGATAGGCGGCTTAGTTCCAGCCGCGCTGCCAGCCCCTCTCGCTCCAACTGAAGCGCCAGACCGTGCAGCGGGTGGTCGGGGCCGACCTCTTCGCTCCGACAGGTGGCAATCAGCAGGATGGGCGCATCAGAGATACGGCGGGTCAGATAGTGCAACCAGGTCAACGTCGAGGCGGGAGCCCAGTGCAGGTCATCCAGCACCAGCAGGAGGGGGTTCTGCCGCGCCAGGTCGAGCAGGAAGAGGGTCAAAGCCTCAAAGAGGCGAATCTGCTCCTGGTCGGCGGGCTCCCCCCCTCTTCTCCCCCCCGCTGGGGGGGATGGGAGGCACTCGCCCAGTTCAGGGGCCAGGCGGGCCAGTTCGGCCGCCTGCCAGAGAAGCAGCCGCTCCAGAACACGCGCACCCGTGGCGGAGAGGACAGCGCGCAGGATGTCCGCCAGTGGGCCGTGGGGTAGGGCACGCTCGTACTCGTAGCAGTGCCCGCAGGCAACCCAGCCGCCTCGCTGCCGGACGTGCCGGCTCAGTTCCTCGACCAGGCGGGACTTGCCGATGCCAGCCTCGCCGCTCACCAGCACCAGGTAGCCTTGGCCGGACAAGGCCCGTTCCCAATGGGCCAGCAACGATTTCCACTCGGCTTCCCGTCCCACAAAGGGAGGGCGCTCCAAGACAAGGACGGGCCGGCTGCGCGGTGGAGGGGCGCGTTGGGCGAGAGTCTCCTCACCGGGCTCCCGTCGCCAGGCAGGGCCCAGTAGTTCATCGCACAGAGCCATCGTCTCCGGGGCAGGTTCAATGCCCAGTTCGGTGCGCAGCACGGCACGGCACCAGCGGGCCTGGCGCACCGCCTCAGCCCGGTTGCCTCGTTGCACGTGCAGCCGAATGACCGTGCGGTGCACGTCCTCCCGGAGCGGATCGCGGGCCAAAAGCAGCCCCGCGTAGCGTAGCGCTTCCTCCGGCTGATCCATCGCCTCGTGGGCCACCACCAATCGCTCCAGCGTCTCCAGGTAGAGCCCCTCCAGGCGATACCGTTCCTCCAGGCACCAGTCGTCGTAGAAGCCCTCCAGGAAGTCGCCTTTGTACAGGGCCACCGCTTCGCGCAGAGCCGGTAGATTGGTAGATTGGTAGATTGGTAAATTGATGGCCTGGTCTTGTGACCAATCTACCAACCTACCAGTTTCCCAATTTACCAGTTTCTCGAACTCTTCCACGTCCAGCCAGTGCTCACTCTCTCGATTGAACTGTACTGTCTGCGCATCGGCCAGGATGTAGTCGCCGGGGGGGAGGATGCGGCGGATGTGCCAGAGGGCGGTGCTGAGGTTATGCAGCGCCTTGTCGTGGGGACGGTCGGGCCAGAAGAGATCGGCCAGCACCTCGCGGGAGCAGGCACGGTCGCGGTGGACGACGAGGTAGGCCAGCAGAGAGCATGCCTTGAGGGTGGCGGGCGGCGGCAGGGGCTCGTCGTCGCCGCGCAGTTCGAACCCACCCAACAGGAGCATCTTGAGCGTGGTCATTGCCCTGTTCCATCATCAGGCACGTCGAGGGCCGGTAGAGTGGTAGATTGGTCGGGTGCGTCAGAGGCCAGTGACTACCGGCTGACTGCTAACAGCTAATCTCACCAGGCTCAAGTATGGCAGCAGTGGCACAGATTGTCAAGTCCACTGAGGGGCCTCGCGTCCCCCGAAATCCGCGGTTGCCACTTCCGCACATAGCGAGTACAATCAGAGGTAGGACAAGTTGGCAACTTGTCCCACTTGTGTGCCGGGTTCGAATCTGGCGGCAATATAGATGTATCTGGGAGACGCAAATATTCTGGAGATTGGACCTGGAAATCTTCCTGGCAGAAAACGTCAAGAAACTGGTTCTGGAAGCGTTCTGATGACTAAATCCCCAATCCCCAATTGGTCATTGGTCATTGGTCATTTGTCATTGCTCATTGTCCTGGCCGCGTGTGCACGTCCCGATGTTGCCTGGGATCGCATGCGTGAGACCAGCGTCTTGCGCGTGGGGATGGATGCCAGTTTCCCGCCTTTCGAGAGCATCGCCGCCGACGGGACACTGGTCGGGTTCGACGTTGACCTGGCGCGGGAGCTGGGCCGACGACTGGGGCCTGCCCTGAGCGAAGTCGAAGGGGTCGAAGTGCAATTCGTCGCCAATCTCCCCTACGACGGCCTCTACGACGCGCTGGCGGTGGGCCGCGTGGACGTCATCATCTCCGCGCTCGTCGTCAATCCTGCCAGGATGGCTGATTTCGCCTACTCGACCCCCTACTTCGATGCCGGGCAAGTACTGGTGGTGCGCCCCCCCTCTGTCCCCCCCGCGAGCGGGGGGGAAGAAAGGGGGGGCGGCGTCGAAGAGCGGCGTCCTGAGCCTGTCGAAGGGATGGCCGACCTGAGCGGGCGCACGCTGGCGGTGGAGTTCGGCACGCAGGGGGACCTGGAGGCGCGGAAGTGGGCGCGGAGGTTATTGGGCCTCACCGTCGTGTCCTGTGAGACGGCGGCCGAGGCACTGTCGGCAGTCGCGGCAGGGGAGGCCGACGGTGCGCTGGTGGATCACGTCTCGGCGCTGGCGGCGACGGCTCGAACGAATCTTCAGGCCAATGGCTCGCCGGAGCCCGGTGCGGGAAGCGAGTTGGTCATCGTGGGGCAACCAGTCGTCGAAGAGCCCTACGCCGTGGCCTTGCATCGAGAAAGCCGGCGTCTCATGCGGGCGATCAACGAGGCGCTGGTGGAGATGAAGGCGGATGGAACGATGGATGCACTGGTAGCGAAGTGGCTGGAGAAGGGATTGTAGGGCCCAGAGCCCAGATCTCAAATCCCAAAGCCAGCGCAAGGATGACCTGTCAGTCAGGCAGCGGCAGGGAGAAGATCGTCACCAGTGTACTCACGAGAGCAGTGAGTTGCCCACCAGTGAAACGGTCGAGCCCGAGAAAGAAAGCCGCTCCCAGCGCCGCCACTGCCAGTGTCACCAGGATAGCGCGCGCGGCCGACAGTTGGTGCGCCGTTCGCAGGGCCTGTGCCAGCCAGACGAACCCCACCACGCCAGCGAAGGCTGACATCCCCTCGCAGAGCAGGTTGAGGTAAGGGCGTATGCGGATTATCCCTCTCACATGGCCTGACAGGTAAGGCACCAGCGTGACGAGCGTGGTCAGCAGCGCCACCAGCACAATCCAGACTGAAAGGGCCACCGCCGTCAGGTGGGCGTGTGTCTTGAGGTCCCGCCGACCGCCCAGCAGACGCGCCCCCACCCAGGTCAGCAGCGCGACAGGAGCGCAGACCAGCGCCAATGTCAGGGTCAGCAGTGGTACCTGGACGGCGCAGCGGAGCGCGTCGGTGGGGAGTTGACTGCGGGGATCATATTGGCTGAACCGCAGCCCCAGCGCGACGGTCAGGGCCACGCGCCAGGCCGAGGCGAAGAGCGCGGCCATTACGAGGGCCATCAGGCTGCGTCCCCAGGAGGCCAGTTCGATCTCCGGCAGGAAGGTCCAGGACCGGTTAAAGGTGAACGCCGCGCCCCATGCCTCTAGCAGGGTGATGAAACTGCGTCCGCGTGGCCTGGAGGCCGGCCCGAGGGCCTCTCGTATGTCCACGTGCCGCAGGTCAGTGCCGCAGCGGTCGCAGAGGTAGGCCCAGCCGGGATTGCGAAAGCCACAGCGCGGGCACACACGCTGGGCCAGAGAAGGCGAAGTCTCGGCGGCGGAAGCGCCCCACGCCCACTTGGCCGACGTCCGGGGGCTAGTCAGGCGGGGGAACAGGGGGGACGGGGCCATGCCATCCATTGGCTGCTGGCGCAGGCGTTGGAGACCCGTGGCCGCAGACGTATTATCAGGATTGATAACCAGGACGTTCTCCAGGCACACGGTCTTGTCAATTGTGGTCTCGACGACGGAACTGAGCCACAGCCAGGCTTGCTCGTTGCGCTGATCCAGTTCGATGACGCGGATGAGGATGTTCCGAGCCCGCTCCTCCTCGCCTGCCTGTGCTGCTTCGACGCCTTGCTCCAGCAGTGTTTCGACTTGCCCTCTCATACTGCTCTCCCCCGCCGCGTTCGCCGAAGGTCTCTGCCCGAGGCGTAAAGGGCTCGGTCGGGAGACCTTCGCCCATCAGCCTGGGTAGACCTTCGCCCATCAGCCTGGAATGTGAGGGCAGGGGAAGCACCTCAATGGACTCTCGGGGCACGGTCAGGAGGCTGGCCCCAGCTCTCACTGATGCAGGATTTGGCTCAGGAACTGCTTGGTCCGTTCCTCCTTGGGCGCGGTGAATAATTCTTCTGGCGTGTCTTCCTCAACGATAGAGCCGTTGTCCATGATAATAACCCGATCGGCAGCAGCTCTGGTGAAACCCATCTCGTGGGAGACGACCACCATAGTCATTCCCTCTCGCGCCAGGTCCAACATCACGTCCAGCACTCCTTTGATCATCTCCGGGTCGAGAGCCGAAGTGGGCTCGTCGAAGAGCATGATCTTGGGATTCATCGCCAACGCGCGGGCGATGGCTACCCGCTGCTGCTGACCACCGGAAAGCTGCGAGGGATAGGAATTCCATTTCTCAGCGATGCCCACCTTGGCCAACTGCTCCCGGGCGGTGGCCTGTGCCTCTTCCTGATTACGCTTACGCACAACACGCTGGGCCAGAGCGATGTTCTCCAGGGCCGTCAGGTGCGGGAAGAGGTTGAAGAGCTGGAAAACCATCCCAATCTCGGCCCGTACCTCGTTGATGTTCGGTGCGTCGGTGATGGAGACACCATCAATAATGATACGTCCGCTGTCTATCGACTCCAGGTTGTTGATGCAACGCAGGAGAGTGGATTTGCCCGCGCCCGAGGGACCGATGATAACCACGACTTCTCCCGGGGCAACTTCCGTACTGACGTCAACGACGGCTTTCACGTGACCAAAGCTCTTATAGACGTGTTCTATTACAATGATAGGCTCACTCAATGGCCGTCCTCCTTTCGACGATACGCACCAGAAGGGACAGGAACAGAGTCAATATCAGATATAAGAGTGCGACAGTGTTATATCCCTCGAAGGCACGGAAGGTACGGGACACGTATAAGCGTCCCATCTGCAAGAGGTCTGGTAAGGCGATGACAGCGATCAGCGAGGAGTCCTTGAGCATAGCGATAAAGTCGTTCCCCAGGGGGGGCAGAATGCGGCGAATGGCTTGAGGCAGGATCACATGGCGCATAGCCTGCAAGTAGCTCATGCCCAGAGAGCGAGCAGCCTCCATCTGACCACGTTCGATGGACTGGATTCCGCTCCTGTAGACCTCGGTCAGATAAGCGCCATAGCATATCGCCATGCCAAGCACCGCAGCCGGGATACCTTGTAGGTCTATCCTTCCACCGGTGGCATCGCGTAACATGGGAGTGATGACATATCCCATGTACAAGATGATAACCAGAAGGGGAACGCCCCGCATTACCTCCACGTAGAGAGTAGATACAGCGTACAGGATGGGATTCTTGGTCACCCGCATCAAGCCAAATATCAAACCCACCACCAACGCAATGCCATAGGAAATGAAGGTGACCTGCAAGGTGAGCTTCAATCCATCCATCACAAATCGAATAACTTTGAGATATGCTTCGGAGGTCAGCACTGACCAGCCGATGGTGATACCCACGATGGATAGGATGAGCACCCACCAGGGAATGCGCTCCCAGGGAATGGGCAGCGCCCTGCCGCGTCTCAGTTTTTCTGCTTCAGCAGTCATATTCACTCCCCAGGTGATAAGTCTGGTTGGCCCGATTGTCACCCCCCCCCCAACCCCCCAGTGGACGGGGGGGGAACAGGCCTGTGCAAAAGCCTTGGTAGCAACTAAGGCTGCTGGTTTGTTGATAAGATTGGAGAGGTTCCAGAAACCCACCGATGCCTGGCTGGTTAAGGGGGGACATCGGTGGGGGTTGAGAGCCCCCACCGATGGAGAAGCCTGCCATTATCAACGGGCTCTGACTCAGGAGCGAAGGGTACTTCCCCCCTCACTCGGTGCCAAAGTACTTCTCGTAGATCTCGTCGTATTTGCCGCTGGCCCTGACAGCCGCCAACCCTCTGTTGATGGCCTCCAGAAGATCTGGCCTGTCCTTGTTGACGGCGATGCCGTATTGCTCCTCGGTATAGACCCCGTCCAGGACCTTGAGGTTCATCTCCGGGTTGGCTTTGACGATGTCTATAGCGGTCGGGCCGTCGGCCACCGCCGCGTCCACGTCACCGTTGGCCAACGCCTGGAAAGCGAGCGTGTTCTCATCGTACCGGGCCACCTCGGCCTCAGTGTCCTCTGTTAGCCAGATGTCGCCAGTCGTGCCCATCTGCACGCCCACCTTCTTGCCAGCCAAATCTTCGGGGCCGGTGATGTCGGTGGTGCCGGCGCGGACGGTGATCATCTGCCCGGCGTTGAAGTAAGGGTCACTGAAGTCAACGGTCTTGGCCCGTTCTTCGGTGATGGTGGCAGCCGAGATGACGGCGTCAAACTCGCCTGAGGCGAGCGCGACGAAGATGCCGTCCCAACGGGTGTTGACGATCTCAAGCTCGAAGCCGGCCTCCTCGGCGATGGCGGCTATCAGTTCCGGATCGAAGCCCACGATGTTCCCTGCTTCGTCCACGTACTCGAAAGGCGGGTATTCAGCGTTGTTGCCGATGGTAACCTTGCCGAGCGCGGGGGCCGCCTCCTCGGTGCCAAAGTACTTCTCGTAGATCTCGTCGTATTTGCCGCTGGCCCTGACAGCCGCCAACCCTCTGTTGATGGCCTCCAGAAGATCTGGCCTGTCCTTGTTGACGGCGATGCCGTATTGCTCCTCGGTATAGACCCCGTCCAGGACCTTGAGGTTCATCTCCGGGTTGGCTTTGACGATGTCTATAGCGGTCGGGCCGTCGGCCACCGCCGCGTCCACGTCACCGTTGGCCAACGCCTGGAAAGCGAGCGTGTTCTCATCGTACCGGGCCACCTCGGCCTCAGTGTCCTCTGTTAGCCAGATGTCGCCAGTCGTGCCCATCTGCACGCCCACCTTCTTGCCAGCCAAATCTTCGGGGCCGGTGATGTCGGTGGTGCCGGCGCGGACGGTGATCATCTGCCCGGCGTTGAAGTAAGGGTCACTGAAGTCAACGGTCTTGGCCCGTTCTTCGGTGATGGTGGCAGCCGAGATGACGGCGTCAAACTCGCCTGAGGCGAGCGCGACGAAGATGCCGTCCCAACGGGTGTTGACGATCTCAAGCTCGAAGCCGGCCTCCTCGGCGATGGCGGCTATCAGTTCCGGATCGAAGCCCACGATGTTCCCTGCTTCGTCCACGTACTCGAAAGGCGGGTATTCAGCGTTGTTGCCGATGATGACCTTACCGAGCGCGGGGGCCGCTTCCTCAGTGGGAGCCTCGGTGGGCGCCTCGGTGGGCGCCGCCTCTTCCGTAGCAGGTGCACCACATGCGACAACCATCGTCATCACTATCGTCAGGATTGTCATCAGGGACAGTATCTTGGTTGCTTTCATCATTTTTCTCCTTATTCTCCTTTTTCTCCTTTGAGTAACAGCTAAGTTTGACTTTATACGTGGAACCTGCGAGAACGCAAATATCATTGTGCCTGGCTGACCACCTCCTTTCGCGACGTCCACGACAAATCGGAACGCCCTAAACTGACGTGAGTTTATCACGTTTAGCATTCAAAGTCAAGAGCGCGCATTAGGTCATGTAAAATGTTCGACCTGTGCAATTAGCACTTGGCCTTACGAGTTGTGAGTCACTGTTGGATCTTTTCGGACGCAAAAAGGGACAATCCTGAGCAAGAAAACGGGTTTCTGATCACCGCTATGATTTTGTCCAAAGTCCAGAAACATGCCAGGATGGTGATTTGCTTATGGGCTTGGGATAGCTCAGTAGGTCCGACGGTGTCTCTGGAGGGGGGCACCCCAACGTCGGGATGCTGGCACTGGACAAACCGGCTTGTTAGTGGCATAATTAGCCCCGGGGTTTGGCGCTTCAAGGCAGAAAAGGCAACGGTTTTGATCACGGAAGATAAGAACCAATTAGGAGGTCAAAGGGAAGTGGTAGACATCTTGGGGAAAATCGCCTCGAACCTGTACGACGGTGCTGACGAGGCAGTTGCCGAGTTGGTCCAAGAGGCACTGGATCAGGGAATGAAGCCAGGGGAAATTCTGTCTGGCGGCCTGATCGCCGGCATGGACGAGGTCGGTAAGGACTTCAAGGCGGGTGATCTCTTCGTGCCCGAGGTGCTCATAGCGGCCCGGGCCATGCACGCTGGCATGGGAGTCTTGCGACCGCTGCTGGCGGTGAGTGACGTGCCCAGCGCGGGCAAGTATGTCATCGGCACGATGGAGGGTGACTTGCACGACATTGGCAAGAACCTGGTCAAGATGATGATCGAGGGTGCTGGCTTTGAGACAATTGACCTGGGGACAGACGTGAGGCCGGATGCCTTTGTGGACGCCGTGCGCGAGCACCAGCCTGAGATCGTAGGGATGAGTGCCCTGCTGACCACCACGATGGTCAACATGAAAAGCACCATTGAAGCGTTGGAAGAGGCGGGGTTGCGCGAATCGGTCAGAATCATGGTCGGCGGCGCGCCGGTGACGGCAGCCTTTGCCGAGGAGATCGGGGCCGATGCCTACGCGCCCGATGCAGCCAGCGCCGTGGATGTCGCCCGGAGTATGGTAGGGGCGTGAAACGTAAAACGTGAAACGTAATCACCACGCATCACGCTTCACAATCTGATACGATGGCCAGGAAAAGACGAGAACCTGTCAAAGGCTTGGCGGGCGGACAGTACAAACCGTTGACCGACAGCCAGGTGCGGCGCATCCACGAGGCGGCGCTGAGCATCCTGGAGCGGACCGGTGTGCAGATTGAGGAGCCTGAGGCGCTGCGGCTGCTCCAGGAGGCGGGCGCGATGGTGGACAGCGACGGCCCGCGTGTACGACTATCCCGATCGCTGGTTGAGGATGCCGTTAACTGGGCTCCCTCGCGCGTGGTGCTCGCCGGGCGGGATCCCAGGTGGGACCTGGAGCTGGAGGGCGCGCGGGTGTACATCGGCACGGGCGGCGCGGCGTTGACCGTGCTGGATGTGGAGACGGGCCAACCACGTCCGGCCGTGTTGCGCGACGTGGCCGAACTGGCCCGCCTGGTGGACGCCCTGGACAACGTGCATTTTTACCTGGTACCGGTGTACCCTACAGACATGGGCAAGGACGAGGTGGACGTCAACACCTACTACGCCGGTCTGGCCAACACCACCAAGCACGTCCAGGCCGGCGTCTACAGCGTGCAGGGCATCCGGGACACGGTGGAGATGTGCGAGCGCATCGCCGGCGGGGCAGAGCAGTTGCGCGAGCGCCCCATCGTCTCCTTTATCACCAGTTGGATGGTCAGTCCACTCATGTTCGCCACTGACGTTACTGCGCTGCTGATCGAAACCTGTCGTCAGCGTATCCCGGTGGTGCTCTCGGCTGCGCCAATGGCCGGGTCTACCGCGCCGGTGACCCTGGCCGGGATGCTGGCACAACTCACTGCCGAGCAGTTGTCCGGAGTCGTTCTGACTCAGTTAGCCCAACGGGGCGCGCCGCTGTTGATCGGCCCTATCCCGGCGACGGCGGACATGAAGACCGGCCGCTACCTGGCCGGGGCGGCCGAGTTCGGGCTGACAAACGCCGCCATGGCCCAGATAGCCCAGTTCTACCGCCTGCCCCTCTATAACTCGGCGGGGATGACCGACGCCAAGACTCCCGACATTCAGGCTGGTTTCGAGAAGGCGATGAGCGCGGTGCTGGCGGCCCTGGCTGGGAGCAACTTCATCCACCACGCTGCGGGGATGCTCGAGAATATGAACATGGTCGCAGTGGAGCAGTTTGTCATTGACAACGATATCCTGGGCATGGCCATGCGCGTCCTGCAGGGCATCGAGGTGGACGATGAGACGCTGGCCCTGGACGTGATTGACGGGGTTGGCCCCGGTGGTCACTACCTGATGTCTGAACATACGATCCGGCATATGCGCTCCGAGTTCTACTATCCCTCGGCGGTGGTGGACCGGCAGGGCTGGGAGATGTGGCAACAGGACGGCGGTCAGGATGCGGTAGAGCGAGCCGGGGAGATTGCCCGCGACATCCTGGCAAACCACCGGCCGGAGCCACTGGACCCAGGGGTAGATGGGTGGATTCGCGAGCGGTTCGAGCTACGTATCTGAAACGTAAAACGTGAAACGTAAAACGTCAGAATCACGCATCACGTATCACGTTCCACGCATCACGCATCACTTTCTTCGGGAGGTTCATTGGTGACCAAACAAATTCCTATCGCAACTCTGCATCCCATCATACGGATGCTGTCTGATGAACAAATCCAAGCGATTCACCATACCAGCCTGGACGTTCTCTCTCGGACAGGCATTGTGATGAAGAACGAATCTGCCCGCCAGTTGCTGCTCGACGCTGGAGCCTGGGAGTCGGAGGGGCGGATCAAGATTCCGGAGCATCTGGTGATGGACGCCATCGTCTCCGCTCCCCCGCGCATCCCGATGTACAACCGCCTCGGTGAACTGACGATGCCCCTGGAAGCGGGCAAGGTCTTCTTTGGGCCTGGCTCCGACTGCATCTTCACCATTGACTTGGAGACGGGTAAGCGACGCAAGGCCACGGCGGAGGACATCCGGCGTTTCGCACACCTGTGCGATGGCCTCAACCAGATGGATTTCACCATGTCCATGGGCAACCCGTCGGATGTGCCTCCGCTGGACATCTACGTCCATGAGTTTATCGGTATGGTCCGGGGCTCGGTCAAACCTGCCGTCTACACGGCCAACAACCGGGAGGATATGGAGGACATCTACCACATCGCCTGTGCGGTAGCTGGCGGCGAGACCGAGCTGCGTGAAAAGCCTTTCCTGATGCTCTACGCCGAATCCATCTCCCCGCTCTTGTACCCGGATGAGTCGGTGGACAAATTGCTATTCTGCGCCGAGAAGGGCCTCCCTGTCACCTACCCGCCCTCGCCGAACACTGGCGGCGGAGGGCCGATCACCCTGGCCGGGGCGTTGGCCCTGGGCAATGCGGAGTGCCTGGTCGGGCTGGTGCTCACCCAGTTGGTGCGACGGGGCACGCCCTACCTGTATGGCATGAACACCGCCGCACTGGACATGAAATCGGCCATCGTCAGCTACGGCGCTCCCGAGTGGCCGACGGGCATGGCGGCCTGGGCCGACATCGCTCGCTACTACGACCTGCCAATCTGGGGGGCCGCCGGTGCGACCGACAGCAAGGTGATGGACGCCCAGGCCGGCATCGAGGCGACGGTCTCGATCATGACCGCCTTCCTATCCCGCTGCAACCTGGTCCACGACGTGGGGTACATCGAATACGGCACCACTTCCTCGATGGAGATGCTGGTCATCGCCGACGAGATCATCCGCGACGTGCGTTTCATCATGGGGGGGGTGGAGGTCAGCGAGCGCACCCTGGCCCGCGAGGCTATCCATCAGGTCACGCCAGGTGCGGGCTTCCTGGCCGACGATCACACGCTGGACAACTGGAAGTGGGCGCAGTGGAGGCCGGCGTTGATTGACCGGATGCGCTACGACCGCTGGGTGAAGAAGGGCAGCAAGGACATGACCGTCCGTGCCACCGCGCGCGCGAGAGAGATACTGGCCGGGCACGAGGTACCGCCCTTGCCGGAGGAGGCGGAGAAGGTGATTGCTGAGGTAATCAAGACGCGGGAGTCCCGGTAGTGCTCTCCGACCCTACCAGAGTCCCGGTTTAGCGGTAGCAAAATTTGGTATATCACAATCCATATTCTCTGTCAAAGGACTAAAATGGGGCGACCAGGGCCGGTCGGCGGTCAGTATCAGCCGCTGACGCGGGAGCAGATCGAGCAAATTCACCAGGCGTCGTTGGCCGTGCTGGAACGTACCGGCGTCCACGTGGAGCACAAGGAGGCGCTGGCCCTCTATCGGCAGGGTGGGGCGAGGGTCGAGGGCAACCGGGTATACATCTCCGCATCAATGGTTGAGAAGGCGCTGGAGAAGGTCCCGTCAAAGGTGTTGCTGGCCGGACGCGATCCTGAGCAAGACGTGGTGTTGGAGGGCAAGCGGGTCTACGCTGGCACGGGCGGCTCGCCGACGATGGTGCTCGACCCCGGTGCGGACACGGTCCGGCCTGCTACCCTGCGGGACCTGGTGGACTTTGCCAGACTGACCGACGCGCTGGAGCATTGTGATTTCATCGTCATCCCGCTGCACCCTACCGACGTCTCTGACGAGGACGTGCCAACCAACCGCTTTTACACCTGCCTGGTCAACAGCGCCAAACACGTCATGGGCGGCGTCGGGTCCGTGAAGGGGGCGCGGGAAGTCATCGAAATAGGGACGATGATCGCCGATTCGCTCGCAGCCCCAGTCTCGGGGGTGTCGGGGTTGGAGGCGTTGCGGGAGCGGCCTTTTATCTCGGCCATCACTTGTTGGATGGTCAGCCCGCTGCACCTGGACACCAGCGTGACCAGCATCCTCATTGAGTGGTGCAAGACTGGGCTGCCCGTGGTTCTCTCCTCCGCGCCGATGGCCGGGTCAACGTCGCCAGTGACGCTGGCGGGGACGTTGGTGCAGCTCAACGCCGAGCAACTGAGCGGCATCGTGCTCACCCAACTGGTGCGGCCCGGCACGCCGGTGCTGGCCGGGTACATCCCCGGCGTGGCCGACATGCGCACCGGCGGCTACCTGGGAGGTGCTGTCGAATTTGGGATGATGCAGGCGGCCGCGGCCCAACTGGCGCATTTCTACCAGGTGCCGATCTACTGCTCCGGCGGGATGACCGACGCCAAGTTGCCCGACGCCCAGGCCGGTTACGAAAAGATGGCCACGTTTTTGCTGGCCGCGATGGGCGGCTGCAATTACATCCACCACGCCATCGGCATGGTCACCAATATGAACTCGGCCTCGCTGGAGCAGGCGGTTGTAGACGACGAGATCGTGGGCATGGCGATGCGCGTGCTGCGCGGTCTCGAAGTGACGGAGGAGGCGATGGCGGTAGAGGCCATCCACCGCGTGGGGCCTGGCGGCCACTACCTGATGGACGCGCACACGGTGCAGTTCATGCGCTCCGAGTTCTTTTATCCTCGGGTAGCAGACCGCCAGAACCGGGCTGCGTGGGAGGAAGGGGGCAAGCAGGATACACGCGCCCGGGCTATCGAACGAGTGAGAAATCTGTTACAAAAGCACAAGCCGCCTGGGTTGCCGTCCGAAGTGGACGCAGCCATTCGGGCCAGGTTCAACATCTTGCTATGAATTCATACGAGCGAGGGATATGCCATGACTTTCGCGCGCCGTATCGCTCCTTTGAAGGCAGAAGGGGCCTACGCTGTGTTGGCTCGCGCTCAGGCGCTGGAGGCCCAAGGGCGGGAGATCATTCACTTGGAGATCGGCCAGCCGGACTTTGAGACCTACGCCCACGTTGCGCTGGCGGGCATCCGCGCCGTTGCCACGGGGCAGACCCGCTACAACCCGCCGGCAGGCCTTCCTGCATTGCGCCAGGCCCTGGCCGAGGACGCTGGTCGGCGACGAGGGGTTCACTTCACTCCGGAGCAGGTCGTCGTCGCTCCTGGGGCCAAGCCATTTCTTCTTCTCCCCATGCTGGCTCTCCTCGAACCGGGGGACGAGGTGCTCTATCCCGACCCAGGCTTTCCAAGCTACGAGGCAGCCATCTATGTGGCTGATGCAACGCCGGTGCCGGTGCCCCTGGTGGAGGAACAGGGCTTCGATCTGGACCTGGAGGCCTTTGATGCCAGGCTCAGCCCCCGGACGCGGATGATCATTCTCAATTCCCCTGGCAATCCCACCGGGGGGATTCTCTCTTCGCGGACGTTAACACATGTCGCCGAGGTGGCCTGCCGTCGTGACATCTGGATTCTTTCGGACGAGATCTATTTCCGGCTGGCGTACGAAGAAGAGGCCTCCAGCATCGTCTCTGTGCCAGGAATGGCTGAACGCACAATCCTGGCTGACGGCTTTTCCAAGACGTACGCTATGACCGGCTGGCGACTGGGTTTTGGGGTCATGCCCCAACCGCTGGCAGAAAAGATGGAATTGTTACTCACCCATTCGGTGGGCTGCACTGCCACCTTCACACAGTTCGCGGGCTTGGAGGCCATCCTCGGTCCTCAGGACGAGGTGGAGGCCGTGCGGGCCGAGTTTCGCCGCCGTCGTGACTTGATGGTGCGTGGGCTCAATGCGATCCCCGGCGTTCGCTGCCCGATGCCCCAGGGCGCTTTCTATGCCTTTCCCAATGTCCAGGCTTTTGGCCGGCCTGTCACTAAACTGGCCGATTATTTACTGGGAGAAGCTGGTGTGGCCGTGCTTCCCGGCACTGCCTTTGGTCACCACGGGGAGGGCTACCTGCGTCTCTCTTACGCTAATTCCTTCGAGAACATCCAGAAAGCCCTGGAGCGGATGGCCTGTGCGCTGGCAATGCTCCGGTGAGAGCGTGCTCGATACCCTCACCAAGATTTCGCAAATTTGAGGACGGAGGCTGAAGCAAC
>CAYPOY010000024.1:0-26777 GCA_964412395.1 uncultured Anaerolineales bacterium
CCGTCCACCCCAGGGCACCAAAGAACCATAAGCAAAAGAACAATCCCACGACGCCAGTCTGGGAAAGGATGTCAAGGTAGTTGCTATGCGTGGCCATACCCTCGCCCGGGGAATACGACATATAGTAAGCGGCGTAACCCGCGGGCCCCATCCCAAAGAGAAGATGTTTGCTGGTCAATCTCAAGTTATGCTCCCACGCCGCCAGGCGGGTGACGCCACTCCCCTCGGTCTCGGCGGGTAGAATAGTGCCTGTGTAATAACCCCAATTCAGACCCACGTATATTGCCATCAAAATCACAAAGATGGGGAATAGCCTCTTGGACTTCAACAGGCTGATCATTGCCATAGCAGCAAGAGGCGGCAGCCAACCACTGAGCCACGTAATTCTCACGATGAAATAAACGTACAGCCAAACCAACACCAGGCCGAGCAGAACCAACCGCAGCCAGAGAGGGAGCTTTCTGTTGAACAGGGCCTGGGAATACGCCAGGGAGACAAACCACAGGGAAAAAAGCCCGCCTGTGTTTAGAAAAGAGAGTTGGATGCGAAGAAAATAGACCGCGAGAGACAACACCCCAATGAGAACTATCAACCAACAGAGCAATTTCAACCAGCGAACTTCAGAGATGCTATTGGCGATGAGGAGAAAGGCACCGGGCAAGAAGGTCATCACTGCCAGCGCGCCAAGTTGTACAAATGGCCAACTACTCCACACTACCACCAAGGGATCACGGAAGACATTGCTCCATAGATACGCAACGACACCAGTCGCAATGAATCCTAGCAAAGGGAGATTTACCCGCGAGGGTTTGAGTCGCAGACTCTTGTCCACCACCAGCATTTTGGTTAACCGGAACACGATGAATATAGCTGTCACCAGCAGACTGGCCACAATGCGGCTTGCAGTCCCCGTGGGCAGGGAGAAGCGCACGAACGCGGCCGTCAATATGATCGCCAACACGCCGTATTCGAGCCGGCTGAGGGCCAACAGGACTACCAAAGGAGCGGCCACGGCTATCAACACCAGTTCTGGTGACACGCGCGGGGTCAGGACACCCACGCCCAGTAGCCCCACCATCAGTCCAGCGAGCACAGACAACCGAAGCAAAACTGTATTGGATATCGGAATCCTTTGCCGGACAGCACGTATCATTTCGTCTCTTTATTCCTGTGATTCTCCACCACCTGGTACAAAAACCGTTCTAGTTTCTTTGCGATGCGTTCCCATCTGTATTGTTCGTACACCAGCCTTCGCTCATTGGCAGCCAGTTTCGCTCGCAGTGGCTCGTCCCCCAACAGGCGCAAGACAGCATCAGCAAACTCGGTTGGCTCGTCGGCGATGAGAATGTTCTCACCGTGCGTCACCTCCAATCCTTCAGCCCCCTTGCGCGTCGCCACGACCGGAGTGCCCAACAGTGCCCTGGGGCTCCAGGGCCGGAACTCCCGGCCAGGCACAACCTCCACCTTACTGCAAAAGCTACGCAGCAACCCAACCCACTGTCTGTCCCGCTCGTGGTTTATGAAAGACAACAAGGTGATCTCATGCCGCCGTGACAAATGCCGCAGCAGATTAAAGATTCTGATCCGGGAGCCATTGTCCGGCGGATATGGAAACCAGGCCGAGAGAAACAAGATGTCCATCCCCATACTTCCCAACAGCAGAGCGATCTCTATCCAGGTCCTGGAATGTCCAGCAATCCCACCTGGCCATCCTCAAGCGGAGGTGCTTGTCCAGAGCACATCCCGGAAGTCACGCTACAAGCGTGACCTACAGCCCGGAAGTACAGCCCGGAAGTCACGCTTCAGCCAGGCTGTATGCCAAATCGGACAGACGCCGGGACATCGCAGCAAAGCTATACCGTGTCACCACTTCCTGGCGAGCCTGCATCCCTAAGCGCCTGGTTGTTTCCGGCGAGTTCAACAGCCGTTCGATAGTCTCGGCCATCTCCTCCACGTTGCTCGGGGACACAAAGAGCCCGGTCTCACCATCTCTCACGTAATCCTGCGTGCCGGGGGTATGGGTAACGACTACTGCTCGGGCCGCCGACATCGCCCGCAAGACGACGTTTTGTCCTGCTGCGTAGGCCGTATCGTGCAAAGGCACTACCGCGAGGCGCGCGCTCCGCAACAGGCGCGTCACCTCACCCGAAGGAACATCCAGGTACACCTCTACGTTGGGCGGAATCGAAAGCCCTTTCAGGTTGTAGGGACGAGCTACCACGATGAATCGCGTACTGATCCTCTCAGCAACACGGAGCAGCGTTTGGTAGTCCCGGTTGGAACTGCCCACGCTAAGGATGTAATCGTCCCACTGCGCTGGGGAGACCCCCTTGTCCTCCTCCACATCCCAGGCCAGCGGAACGAAATGGACCCGTTCCAGAGGAAACCCTAACATCTTATGACAAAGCTCGATCTCCCGACTGGTAAAGCAAACGATCCCGGCAATCGAGGAAAAGACCCAGCGGAACAGGGCGGGATACCGGGCCAGCACACCCTTGAATATCACTCCCAGGATGATATGCCGGGGCTGCCGTTGCCGCGCCAGGGTCTGGTAAAGCGCAATGGGGAAGCCACATTTAACCTCCCAGGAGAAAACCACATCGTAGCCGTTCAACCGGGGCAAAACCCGGGATCCTGCCCACAGATAACGCATAGGGTATAAGGTTGCCCGCTCCAACGCGGAGCGTGCGGTACGCACACCGCTCAGGCTGATGATATCGTAATGATCATTATGGGCAGGCAGGTGTCCCCAGATCCAGGGACCCTGTTCAGGCCAATCGACCACGGTCAAGACGTTCAAGGGTATTCCTCCCACAGCTATTTTACCTGTTAGTGCATAGCTGCTACTGCTTGGCTTCCTCTAAAACTCGTTGCACATACGCCGAGAGAACACGTTTGTTTTCCCCCTTGAAAATAAACACCATATTTGGGTGAAAATGAATTGATACAATGTTCTCATCGAAATATGTTGGCGACCTATTCGGAATAGATTGATAATTTAATCCATTAACCAAGTTCTTAAGCATTGCCATACTGGTTGTGGGGTCATTCAAATTCTTGAGCCTATCCACCAGGATAGCATGTATCATTCCACCTAACTACCTAATCTCTCCCTAGCGTTCCCTACGAAAGCCCTCGGAATGGGCCAGGATGGCCTGCACGATGCGCTGGCTGGCGTGGCCATCGCCGTAAGGATTTGCCACAGAGGCCATCTCCCTATAGGCTACGGGGTCTTCCAGCAGCCGCACTGTCTCACGGACGATGGTTTCACATTCAGTACCAACCAGCCTGGCAGCACCCAGGGCTGTGACCTCAGGCCGTTCAGTCACCTGGCGGAGCACCAACACCGGCTTGTCCAGACTGGGCGCTTCCTCCTGTAGCCCACCCGAGTCGGTCAGAATAAGATAGGCGCGGCTCATAAGGCCCACAAAAGTTTCATAGTCCACCGGTTCGATGAGCGAGATATTGGACACTCCGCCCAGCATCTCGTGCACAGGATGGAAGACGTTTGGATTGAAGTGTACCGGGTACACAATATGAACGTCACCCCGGTATTGATGGGCAATCTTCGTCAACGCACGGCAGATACTTGCCAGGGGGATACCGAAATTCTCGCGCCGGTGCGCAGTGACCAGGATGAGCCGTTTGCCATCAATGCTCCCAATGCGGGCATCCAACGGTCGCTCACCGACCCGGCGAACGGTCGTCACCAGCGCATCAATGACGGTGTTACCAGTCACCACGATAGCCTGCGGAGGCACACCCTCCTGAAGCAGGTTCTCTCGATTGCGTTCCGTCGGCGCAAAGTAGAGATCTGCCAAAACGTCGGCTATGCGACGATTGATCTCTTCTGGAAAGGGCTGAAACTTGTCGCCCGTCCGCAGCCCCGCCTCGATGTGTCCCACTTTGACCCGGTGGTAAAAGGCCACCAGGCTGGCGACCATGACCGTAGTTGTATCCCCCTGCACCAACACCCAGTGTGGCCGTTCTTCAACGATTACCTCGTCAAGGGCTGTCAGGATCCTGGCCGTGAGCCGGGAGAGACTCTGATCTGGCCGCATCAGGTTCAGGTCATAGTCCGGGGAGATGCCAAAGATGTTGAGCACTTGATCGAGCATCTCGCGGTGTTGAGCCGTGGCACACACAACCGAGGTGACCTCATCCGGATATTCTTCCAGCTCCTTAATCACCGGCGACATTTTGATGGCTTCAGGCCGTGTCCCGATTACACTCAGCACCTTGATCATAGCCGTCCCTTTCGGATGTCGAGCACTCTACGGAAAACAGAGATTCCCGCCTGCGCCAGTCTCGTTCTTACCAATCTTTCTCCCCGTAGAACCTGCTCGCCAATACATCAACTGTATCCCTAATCCGATTGATCTCGCCCGCTGACAAAGTGCGTTTCCAATGCTTGATCAGAGCTCGGCTATCTCTTTGGAGATAATGCTCAACATTGTCAGGGGCAGCAATCGGATTTGATGGGGCAGAGTGCTCTTCTATCGTGCTTGCTATACGGCCGGTGAATGGTATACCTAGCCCCTCGCATATTTCAGCAAATTCCTTGCTCGGTGCTGACGATATATCCTCATGTCTCTTAACAATCCATTCTGGATGTCTCTGTATATATGCATCCAAGACATAATAGATGCATAGCCACGAGAGAGAGGCTTCTTCGACGGGATCTTCTGGCTGCCTTCTGATTTTCTCTTCAAATGGATAGAGCCAGTTCTCCATCAGTCTCTTCTGTTTCAAGAAAGTATCAAAGTTAAATCGCCAGTTCATTCTCAGGAGGCTGCTAACGAATGCGGCCGGGTGTCGAATGATAACCACGACATTCATATCGAATTTGCTTGCCAGCCATTCAGCGGACAATGCTGCAATCGGGTCTTTTAGCAAAGGTCGTGGGAGAGAGAATATACGATACGTCCATCTATAAAAGAATCTTCTACTGGGTATGAACCCCCCAAATCTTCGGGAGCGATAGCCAAACTTGAACTGGAAGACATCTCCTATTCCCTGGACATAACAACCTTCATTTTCTTTAGTGATATAGGTAAAATCATGTCGAAAGATCCCTTTATGGCTCAACGGATGACCGGGATCTGAACTGAATCTCACCCATATAAGCTATAAAAGGTGATAGCGTCAGCATTTTCCCCACCCAAGTTGTCCCGCTACGATGTGAGCCTGTTACGAGTATAGGCTCTCCCCGGCAGCCAGTGTTCATCATCTGTCCCAGTGTTTCCAGTGCCATTGCCCCGTCCCTTCAGTTCCTGCGGTCCACCGCCCTCCTAAAATAGCTCCGCTATCATGTGCCGGTAACCCTCTCCACGGTGGACATGCTCGAGAGCATACAGCGCATTGACAGCGAACATGGTACACCAGGTAAACATTATCGGATGACCGGGCCAGAAATAGAATCCACCGACGGCGTTCCGGTCTGGCGAAGAAGTGCACTGCATTCTACGCAAAAAGCTCTCGGCTCTGTGGCAGGCATCCAAGAAACGATGGTCACCGTCAAGACAATATAAAATCAGCCAGATACGGATAGCCTGGGCCGTAGCGTCGGTGACCCGCCGGGGGAAGACCTTTTCGGTCACACGCCGCCCCATTCGCCACCAACGCCTCTTGTAAGCGATGTTGATCGAGCCATCTCGGTTCTGCACTCTCAACAACCACTTCCCAGCCCGCCGTGCTGCTTCCAGGTAGCGCTCTGCCCCCAACGCGTAGTGGGCAAACAACAGCCCCTCAGTCGCATAGCAATGAGAATGACTCACCACCTGTCGCAGCCGTTCGGTAGCCCGGAAAGCGCCGTCATCATCCTGCAACCCCAACACCCAGTCGCACACCCGCTTTGCGGCCACACTGTAACAGTCGTCGCCGGTCACACGGCCCAGCTTTAACAGGCCGATGGCGTGTTTCGCGTGGAGACAACCGCCGTCACCAAAAACATCGTCACCGGCATGTTTTCCCTCGCCCGTTGCGGCATCATACATGGACAGAAAAGCTCCGCCGTCCTGCTGCATTTGCTCCAGCAGCCAGTCGCCGATAGCCTGGGCCGACCTCCGTAGCTCCGGCGCTGGCTTGACGGCATCCAGATCCAGCAGACCTTGCAGGCACATTGCGGCGTCGAAACTATAGTACTGGTGCCGTGGCTCCAGGTCTGGGAGGGACAGGCCGTGAGGCACAGCCCCGCGGACAGCGTCTTCCTCAGCCAAGCCTTGGACACCCAGCAAGAAATCTGCCGACTGGCGAGCCATGGTCACGTAGTTTTCATCATCTGTCCAGCGATAAGCATTGGCAGAGGTGCTAATGGCGTACCCCGTGATCTCAGTGTAGATGAAGGGATAGCTACGCTCTCGCCAATTGTAGCCCTGGTTAACACCACCTTGTGCAATCCGATCTCCATCGCCATGGCGTATATCAGAACGAGCCAGCCAATCAAATGCGAGATCTATCGCCGTCGTCCCTTTCATACACCTACCCTTTCGCGTAAGGCCGCAAGTATAGCCGCGGATCCTGCCTGAGCCTTAGCCGTAGCCATTCCCATTTCAGCTTAGAGAAGTACCATGCCCAGGGGCGGACACGAAAGTCCGCAGCTAACTTGCGATAACCTGTCGAGCGCCCCTCAGCCTGAGTGAGCACTTTCGCCTCGGTCAGGCTGCTACTGTGTATTCGATACTGATACAGTGCCTGGGGAACGCGCATCATTTCAAAGGAGCGAGAGATGCGCAACCAGTATTCCCAATCCTCAGCGTGGATGTACTCCGGGTCGTACAGGCCAACCGCGTCCTGGCAGGCGCGTCGGTAGAGGAAGCAGGCGTTAATGTAGTTCACCCGCATCAACAGGTAGCAGTCAAAGTCAAGGGTCTGCACCACACCAATGACCGCACCACGCTCGTCAATGACCTCCCAGTCGGCATACACCAATCCCACCTGAGGGTAGCGGCCCAGGGCATCCACCAGCACTTCCAGCATGTTGGGCAGCATAACGTTGTCAGATGAGGTCCAGGTCAGATATTGGCCCCGAGCCAGGCGAAAGCCAGCGTTCAGCGCCCCAGGCAGTTTCTGATTCTCCTGGTGGACGACGGTGAAGCCATAGCGCTGCTGGTACTCATCCAGAACACGAACCGTATCGTCGGTCGAGCCATCGTTAACGACGATCAACTCGTAATCGCGCCAGGTCTGGTTGAGAACGCTGTCCAGTGCCTGAGGAAGGTATTCGGCCTGATTGTAGGTCGGCAACACTATGCTGACGCAGGGGGAGCCTCCCTCTACTTGAGACATCATCGTATCAATCCTCAGCCAATAGATACCTTGCCAAAACGTTTCAAGAAATAGTCGCACAAAGCTCTGACCATAACATCGCGTTGTGCTCGCTTGCCTCGCCACCTGGGCCGCACGCTCCAACTGACCAGGGTGCGCAGGTACTCGGCAAACAGCGTGTGCAGCCATGCCCTCAATCCGGCACGGGTGACTTTGAGAAACAGCAGCCGGTTGCGGGTCATATAGTAGTGGACGAACGGCGAATCCGCTTGGGCAGACGGCGAAATCTTGTGCCACATCCGCGCCAGAGGCACGTGCACGATCTTGTACCCGGCCCGCTGGACACGCACACACCATTCGTTCTCCTCGTAGTAGGTGAAGAACCGCTCATCCAACAATCCCACCTGCTCCACGACCGATCTTTTGACCAGCAGCGCACAGCCAGTGACAAAGTCTACCTCGCGGGGCTCCTGGCCGAACTGCCCCTGCTCCGGCTCATTCAGGCCCACCATCCATGTCCGCCCTCGTCGCCAGTCAATCGCCCCGCCAGCCGACCAGATGACCTGCGGCTGATCGTCGTAGTAATCGTAGTAATAGATGGTCGGCCCAGCGATCCCCACTGCCGGATCGGCCTGGGCGGTCTCTACCAGGAGGCGCAAGAAGTCGGGGGCGACTTTGGTGTCGTTGTTCAGCAGCAGCGCATAGTCTGCCCCTTGCGCCAGTGCATACCGCAGTCCCACGTTGTTCCCACCGGTATAACCCAGATTCTCGCCAGTTTCGAGCAGCGTTATCATCGGGAAGCGCTCGCGGATAACTGGCACCGATCCATCCGTAGAACCGTTGTCCACGGCCACCACCTCATAGTTTGGGTAGTCCAGGCGTGCCAACGACCCCAAACATTCCAACGTATCCGCCAGCCCGTTCCAATTGAGAACGATGACTGCCACCCGAGGCGTCACGGTTCCCTGCCCTCCTCCGCCAGCCTGGCTTGATACGTCTGCACAGCCTCGACGATGAAATCGGCAGAGTGGGCCGATGGTCCGGTTGGCCTGGGCATAGGTACTACTCACGGCTATATGTCCTTTGTTCAATAACGCCGCGATAGGCAGCTTCTAATTGATACATCTCTTCATCCAGTTGCTTTACCATCGGAGCATTGGCCGCCAGCCCTCTCAAGAGCTCCGGCTCGTCGAGAAGCCGCCGTAACTGCCGAGCCAGATCATCTGCATCGCCTGGCATAAAGTACAGACCATCTATCTCGTCGCGCACCAATTCGGCCATCCCGCCCTGCGCCGACACGACAACCGGGGTACGATGGGCCTGCGCCTCCAGGACAACATTGGGGCTGTTTTCATACCATATCGAGGGCACGACAACGACGTCGGTTTCGGCCATGATACGACCCAATTCGCCAGCGCAGTACGTCCCGGCAAAGACAATGCGTTCATCATGTGCCGCCAACTTGTGCAGCCGGCGCACGTAAGCGGGAAAAGATGTGGGGTCACCGTGGATGGCAAGCCGCAGGCTAGCCACCGACAGCTTACGCACAGCTTCAACAAGCACGTGCACGCCCTTATGAGGCTTGATCTGCCCCATATAACCTATCCGCAGATGCGAGGCTGGTGCCTTCTCCAGCGTCTCGGGGGCCAGATTCGGAAAATCACGCCCCTGACGAGAAAAGATGATCCGTTCCGGCGCTACACCGGCCTCGATGAAAAGATCGCGCAAGAACTGAGATGGGCTGACGATGGCGTCTACGCAATCGAGGGTTTCGCGCAGAAACGCCATCCGCGCCTGAATCCGAGCCACGCGGCCCTGCTGCGTGCGCCAGAACGCATCCATCAGGGCGGGAGCGATCCGCCCGGGGATGCGATAGCGTCGTTTCTCTTCGCCCAGGCACCGGGCACAGGTCATCGCACTGAGAGGCAGAGAGCAAGGTTGCCCGTTGCTGCGCAGCATGGTGATCCGCGGACAAAGGAACCAGAAGTCAGTCAACGTGACTAGCGTGGGGACACTCAGAGCACCTGCTGCCTGTATGGCGCTCCCGGACATCAGATACCCGCTGATGAGATGCAATACATCCGGTTTGAGTTCATACAGGTATTCCCGCAGGTGCTGACCTATCCAGGGGTTGTCATACGCCCAGCGGAACGGGTCTGGTGCACCTTGCAAGTCGAACGCCAGGCGACGGACCGGCAGCCCGTCGTAAGTATCATCCTCAAATGCTAACCCCTGCCCATTGCCCGTGTCAATGGACTCCACGCAGACGACATGCACATTATGGCCGTGGTCACGCAGCCAGGCGGCTGTGCGGTAAGCGCGCAACTCGGCGCCACTGGCGTAATTTGGGGGAAAGTGATGAACGGCAATAAGCACATCCATAACGCAAGTACCTTCTCTCAAACGTCTACATCGTAAACTTGCAACCCGTGCCTCAACCCCTCAAATTGATGCACCTGAAAGACAAAATCATACCACTTGTGCAGACCCAATTTGCAGATATTCCACCGCCTGCTATCGGCGAGTTTCAGAAAAGGGCTAACCAACCAGGCCACCAACCTGTAAGCCCGACGCCTGATCTTCCCTTTCCAACTCAAGTTAAGAAAACTCAAGTCGCCCAATTCCGGATGTTTCTTGATCTGGAGCACGGCAACCTGGCCCATCAGGAATTTCCGGCGGCACACGTCTTCAAAAGTCGTCGGGTGCTCGTGATAGGCTATTGCGCGCGGGTTATAGACAATGCGTAAACCTTTCTTTTGCATGCGGTGCGCCAGCTCCCCATCTTCCCCCATAGCATGGACAAAGTCCTCGTCAAAAAACAGGTCGTTTTCGAGCAAAAACTGCCGGCTAACAGACACGTTCGAGGTATAGAAAAATTCGTATGATAGGTTCTCAGGGTCAACAATTCCTTCCTCAATGCGGTGGTACCCAAATTGTCCTATGCCTCGATACCTCATTAGCGGCGTTACATCAATACTATCCGACCAATCTGTGAACCCCAGAACGGCCAGCGGTTCATCCCCGAATTGGCGGTGGTATGAGAGATGTTCCTCCAAAAGCCGCGGTGTCGCGATGATATCATCGCCCATAAACAGCAGTATCCGTCCCCTGGCAGCTCTGATACCCGCGTTGCGCGCCCGTGCGGGGCCACTATTGGACTGACAAAAATAGCGCACGGTTCCATTGGATATGAATGGCTGAACACGCTCGCTTGTGTCATCAGTAGAGCCATCATCTACTACGATGATCTCTACCTTTGGCCGTTCGATGGCCTGATCCTGAAGGGCCGCCAGGCAATGCAGGAGGTGGTCAACGCGATTATAGGTAGGAATGACGACACTAATTTCAATGGGCATTATTACCGATTACCTTCACACACATTGAGCCACCCAGAGTGGGCTCACAATCGTGCTGTCGTGGCCATCTCGTCGCTTCAGACTATGCCACGCAGCATTGTCCTACCCAAGACCTTGAGCTCCTGAAAACGCCACACCCCTAAGACGTAACTTACGATGACGTAAAGTACAGCCCCCACGGCGATGCACCACAGATGGAGCACGTCACGGACGAGGAAAACCCCGACCGCCATCACGGCAGCAGCGATCAACGGCTGCACGAGAGAGCGAAGAACCGCGCTCCAGTCAAAATCGCGTCTCAGCACCATGCCAAACTGAAAGAGTCCAACCAATTCTGTAAGAACAGTGACCACTGCCGCGCCCAGTATGCCAAAATTTGGGATAGCAAAGATGTTAAGACAAACATTCACCACCACATTGACAATATTGACCCGCGCGGTTTGTTTTTCCAGGTGAAACACCGTCGTAATGGAACCACACAGCGAGGTAAACGTGAGCACCGGCAAGACCCAAATCAGGATCTGCAAAGGTCTGATGGCTCCGGCGAGGTCATTCCCGTATAAGGTCAGAATGATATCCTCCGCGAGGATCGTCGTTCCAACAGCAATCGGCAGAGAGAAAATAAACAAGTATCTGATGACCCGTTGATAGATAGCCTGCGTTTTGGCGCGATCTCGCACAAACACGCGGCTCAGAGATGGGAGCAAGGCTCCGTTCAGACTGTTGGTCAACGTGAGCAAAGTGAAGATCAGGTTGTAGGCCACATTGTACTGTCCGACTACTGCATCCGTCACCCACAGGCCCAGCAGTATCGTATCGAGTCTAAACGACAACATGTTGGTAAAAGTCGCCAAACCAAAGGGAAGGCCCAATCGCATCAACGACCACCAGCGATTTGGAGCGATCTGAAAGGAAACATCCGTCTTTAGCTTGCTCCTGATCAGCCATTCTCCTACCGCTGCGAAGGCTATTACCCCAGGCCAGGTAGCAAATATTAGGCCGATAAAGCCATAGCCATTTAGCATCACAAACAGCCCTGTGAGCAAGTATAAGAATTGAGACAGAACGGTTAACAACGACGCATAATCAACACGCTCATAGCCCATCAGCACAGTGTCTACCGTTCCCTGGAACACATACAGAAAGCCTTCACAGCTCGCGAAAAGGATTCCCAGGACAAGATCCTGGGGACGCCCCAGGAGCCACGCACTCCCTGTCGCCAAAAAGAGCACGACAAAAGCCAGAAGGAACCGCAAAGCACGGATGTTCCAAAAGAGCTCCTTTGTACGACCATGGTTCTTGGCAATTTCGCGCGCGGCGTATGTAGAGATCCCCAGGTCCCCGAATACGGAGAATATCGCCATATAGGCTAGAACCTGGGCGTATTTGCCATACTCGGCTGCTCCCAGGCCGCGAACGACAAACACCGAGAAGAGCCACGAAAGGACCCGCATGGACATCCGCGCGCCGATTCCAAAGACATAGTTGCGGGCAATGGTCTCGTTCAAACCCCGCTTCATTCAAGTTCTCCAAAGCTCTCTGGTTGCATCACAAGGTTACCTAATCATAGAACCGTCTCAACATCATCTCGTAAGTGATAACGGGAGCAATTTTGCCGATTGTCCACTCTTCGAGGCCGGAAAGATGGCGGTCCATCAGAGTGCGCAGAAAAGCCGGGTTGAAAATGCCTCGTTCTGTCGTGCGACGATCAAAGAGAATATCCTCGGCCCAGGGGCGTAGTTCGCATCGCAGATAGTTTTCGTAATCGGCATACAGAGTAGGGCGTGCGGGAAAAATCGGCCACAGGTGGCGGTTGAATCTGCGTTTGAGTTTCACGCCCAAGGTATGCATCCCCCCGATCAGAGGTTGCGTCGTGGGCAAGAGCTCATCGTGGTCATACGGGATATAGGCCAACTGGGGAATCTCCCGCTGTATCACCGCCCGATACATTGTTCGATGCCCCCGCAGCGGGGCAGGTAAAGAATAAAGGAATTCAAACAAATCATAGTCGAGGAAAGGAAAACGAACCTCGACGTGAGAACGCATGAAGGTGACCATGTTTTGCGTCAACCGACCACAATGGTTGCGAATGTAGAAATACTCTCCTCGCACATCGGGGCGACAGTTCAGATAGCGAGACATTTCAGCCCGAAATGAATCAAAAGCCAGGCCCAGAACTTTCCTGCGAATCGGCTCACGATATAGAAGATTTTCTTCAGGCTCCGTTATCGAAGGCCAGGTATACTTCTGATTGAACATGTAAAACAGCCGGACGATAAGCGCTGCATCATCAACGGCGGAAATCTGAAGCGGCTCAATGCTATCGTTGTGCCCCATAACTGTGCCGCCACCCCATCCAGTCAGATTCACATCCATCAGTTGCCGGGCCTGGGGTAACGTGCTGATGCCATGCGCGTGAATCCAGCTATGGAACCCTTCGACCAGATCCAGGTGAAAATCAACGTGCTCCTTAACCCACCCTCCACCGGAGAGGTCAAACCAGTGATGATCGCTGCCCATGGCCTTGGCGATGCGTCGCGCGTAATACACATCTCGACAGTCACGCGTGCCGTAGGCCAGCGAGACGACGGGGCGGCGCTCAATCATACCCAGAATCGTGCGCGAATCGAGGCCGCCGCTGAGGTAGACCCCAGGGCGATAGGCATCACCCGACAGACGTTGGACGGCGCGACGCAAGAGCCGGCCCACTTCTTCCACCACCTCGTCAAAACTAACCTCGGGGTGGTAGGGAATGTCGTCAAAAGTCCAATACGGCCTTACTCTGCACGAAGCAGTAGATAGATCGTAGACCAAAAGCGAAGCACTGGGCAACAGCTCAATATCCTCAAAGAACGTTCGCTGGCCAAGCAAGTGCTGGAAGCGAATATATTGGGCCAGAGCCGTCAGGTCCAGTTTACGGGGAAAAGTGTCGTCGCATAGAATGCCCTTCATCTCTGGCGCGAAGATCAAGCACCCTGCGTGGCAGGTGTAAAACAGAGGATATGAACCAAAACGATCGTTGGCGATCAAGAGGCAGTTGCGCGTTTTGTCCCAGATGGCAATGACAAAGGCCCCGTTCAACCGACTTACGAAATTGTCCTTCAGCCTCTCATAGAGGCCCAGCACAACCTGTTCGTCAGACTCAGCAGCGCCATTCCTGCTCAGCGCATCCCTGTTATAGAGCTCGCCGGCCATCGTCATGGCCACCGTGCGGGTTGAGTTCCACACGGGTTGGGGGGCTGTGTTAAAAATGCCGATGCCAATCCGCCCAATAGCCAGATTGCGCTCGCGGTCCACGAAGCTGTCGGCCACGAACCAATCCCGGTGGGACATAGCAACCCTCATTCCGCCCACCAGAGAGCAAACGTCAATTCGTCGCCCTGGGTCGGCAACGCCAAAGACCCCGCTCATGCATCACCTGCTGTATTCGCATCGTGCAATTACACCACCCCTCACAGTTATTACATCTTCCGCCAGTAGCTGCGCCTTCTGAGGGCGCTGAACACTCCGCGGTCCTTATGGAAATACCATCTAAAGCCGAGCACTTCTATGAAGCCGGTAACACCCGCTTTGTCATAACCAAGTTTCTCGGGCATTCGCATCGCTGCAGAGTTCTCCGGCTCTATGAAAGCAAGATCTCGCTTATACCCCCAGTCTTTCAACAATTGTAACCTGTGACAAGTCGCCGCAGGATGTACCCCGTTCCCCCTGAATCTGGGCAAAGTATAGACACTGTATAAGTAAGCCTCGTCCCTTGCCAGCTCATACTCTCTATCCAGGGAGTACGAATAACACGTCCCAAAGGCTATCCAGGAAACATATATAATCTGTCCATTGTGCGTTGCTACACAGCAACGATCTCCATGCTGGATTCTCCGCCCAATGTCAGGTCTGTGTTCTGCTGGTATATGAGCCAGACGGGCTTCAACCTCCTCAACATCCGGAGGTAATATCTCAACATCAAATGGAATTCGGGCCTGGTGAGTCGGCAGCGGGCCATCCAGTGTTTTGGTCACCACTACAAGTTGTTCGAACCGAGGTTTTCTAAGCAGACGCCTAATTACTTTACGCAAGAGGCTCACTATTCGGTGGCCACTCCCTGTACTTTCGTCCCGGTCTCCCGCGTGCCCTCGATCATGCGCTCGAATCCATCCCGATCTACCCGCCACCACAGTCCGTGCCTGACCGCCGGCAACCGCCCGCTCTTACACCACCGCCGGGCCTGATCTTTGCTGATGCCCAGGCGCTCCGCCGCCTCGCCTAGCGTCAGCCACGCCTCGTCACCATCTTCTCTTCCCCGCATCAGCTCTCCGCTTTCTCGATCGGGGCTGTAGTAATAGTAGCTGCCGTTCAGCTTAGCACGATTGATTGCGAGCCCCAGCAAATCCACCCCCGATTGCGCAAGCAGTTGATCCCTGGCTTGCTGGATCAACTCACGCTTCGTGAGCCCCACACTCACCACCAGGATCGTGCCCTCGGTCAGAGTGGCCACAACGGTAGCATCAGGAGGGCCCAAGACAGGTGGACTGTCAATGAGAATCACATCTCCTTGGTCTCTCAGGGACTCCAATAGAGCCGGAAAGCGTGGCGAAGTCAACAACGTGGCGGGATCCGTAGGCGGTCGTCCTGCGGACAGAAGGTACAGGTTGTCAAAGTCCGTCTCCTGCAGGGGAATTGACGAGGAGTTCTCCCCGTCAACCTCATAATCGCTAAGGACGTCAGCCAGGCCAGTGACATTGGGCCGGTCAAAGAACTCATGCAACGAGGGTCTACGCAGATCCGCATCCACCGCGATGACGCGATTCCCCGCTGAGGCCAACACAACAGCCAGGTTTGCAAGAACGAAGCTCTTACCTTCGGAAGGGCCGGGACTGGTAAAGAGTAGCGTTCTGAAAGGACGATCGGGGTGTATAAGGAAAACATTGGTGCGCAATGCACGAACACCCTCAGCCACCGGACTCAACGGATTGCTGGAGGACAGAGCTGCCCTTCTCGATAGCTGAGGTATAGCCCCCAGGACAGGCAACTCCAGAATGGATTGCACGCCATCTCTCTCCCACCGCAATGAGGTATCCAAATACTCCATCAGAAAAATAGCACCCAATGCCAGCACCAGCCCTGCCGCCCCAGCCACGGCAACAATGAGTTCAGTCTTGCTGGGGAGCGGCCATTGGGGCACCACGGCTGGGTCAAAAAGCGAAAGGACATTGGGCGACTCCGCGCGATAGGAATCAAGCAAGTCGGCATACGTAGCCTGGTAGGTGGATTTCACCCCTTCTAACGCAGCAATTCGACCCTGAGCGTCCTGGATCTCGGCAGCCGAGGTCAATTCGGACAGAGAGGCAGTCAAGTCATTGATTTGTCCGCTGGCGCTTTTAATCTTCGCTTGAAGCTCCTCCAGTTGGTCTCGAATGAATTCCTGTTGCTCCGGGTCGCTTCCCCCCGAGGCCGGGCTCCGGCGAATAAGTTCATCGGCCAAAGCGTTGGCGATCAAAGCGGATGCCTCAGGATTGGTGTCCGTCACCTGTATTTCCAGGAGATGGGCCCCCGAATAGATCCAGGTCCCAATTTGTGCAGCCAACTGTTCAGGAGTTCTCTCCAACCCCAGCCGCTCAATGACAGCTTCGACGACAGGCCCCTGTTTGACTAACTCAGCATAGGCGTGAGCCAGGGTGTTGCTGAGATTCATCTGCCAGGGGTCTGGGTCAGGGTTCTGGAGATTGGTACCCACCATGATCGTTGCTTTAGCCTGGTAGAGATCAAGCTGATTGGAAGCGAAGTAGTAGCTGACCGCCGCCGGAATGACAGCGCTCACCACCAGCAACCACCACCACCGCGTGACAACTCTCAAGTACCGGCGCATTACCTTGGTATCCACGTATATTCCTCGCTAAATCCCACAGCTCCAGACGGAACTCGAGCGCATGTGTGGCTCGCTGCATCCCATCCGGTACAAGAACGGACTAATCCAGCAAATGCCCAAATCCGGGCAGAATCGGCAGGCCTGGTGAAGGCCCTTCCAAAGTCACTTGATGACTCAGAGTCTTGCAGCAATTCCCGTTCCGTAGTGCCACGTAAAGCGTCCTGCGCGATTGCGAAATCGCGGCTACAACTTGCCTTTCTTCCCATAACGGGAATTGCTGGAGTCTTGCTACACTACGCCCGGCTACAGAAGCCTGAGCAGTCCAGGGTTACCGTCTATTCAAGCATCTCCGAGCCCGGAAGAAGAAGAGGCTATGGGGATGGCTGGGACGAGAACGCTCACTATGTCGTACCCGTTCGAACGCCATCACCCTCTGGTAGAAAGGCTCCATTGCCTGCGAAGTAATAGCCCATCCTCCAGCGCGTGTGGATGTAGCGAGGGTTAGATGGATCGTCCTCAATCTTCCGCCGCAGGTAGCGGATGTACACGCTCAGATAGCCCACTTCCTCCGCATACTCCGGTCCCCACACGCTGGTAAGTAACTCCCTATGGGGCACGATCCGCCCCTTCTGGCTGACCAGGTACATCAGCAAACGGGACTCGATCGGCGTGAGGTGGACCGCTTCTCCCCGCCACATGACCGTCCCTTCCTTGAGGTCAACGCAGAGATTACCGTCGTCATAGACGGAGCGCCAGTCATCGCTGGGACCCGCCTGGGCCCGGCGAAGGACGGTCCGTACACGAGCCTTCAACTCGTCGAAACTGCACGGCTTGGTCAAATAGTCATCGGCCCCCAGAGAAAGACCTTTGAGGACCTCCGTCCGGTTCGCCCTGGCGGTGAGCATAATGATCGGAGTATCACACATAGTCCGGAGTCGCTGGCATGTGAGCCAACCGTCCATCTCCGGCATCATGATGTCCAGGATAATGACATCAGGGCGGGTCTCGTAGGCCCGTCGAAGTCCCTCCTTGCCGCTGCTTGCAGTGATGACTGTGAACCCATCCCGCTCCAGCCCAAGCCGCAGGAGAGTAAGCAACCCAGAATCATCATCAATTACCAGTACTTTCTCATTCATATCCTTATCCACCTCTGCTGGCAGGTCACCGCGAAGGCTCGCTCGCGACCTTCACGAGCGAAGTAGATCGCCGTGCACCGCGGTCCCTTCTCCGGGCCTATCGTCGGCCCCCGCCCCAGTTTCCACCGTGCCTTGCTGGTATCCAAGGAATAAGCACTTCTCCCTGGAACCCGCCGCGAGGCATGACCAACTCATTAAAAGAACCCTTAACCCTTGACTAATGTAACAGAAAGCTGTATGGGATAGGTGAAGAAAAGGTGAAAAAACAACAAAAAGCCCCCCTCCCGAAGGATGAGGGCGAATGGCCACAATGCCACAGCGGGCTAAAGCAGGTCCTCGGCGTCGAAGTAATATCCCCCGCCTCGGACCGTATGGAGATGCCGGGGCGAGCCAGGGTCTGGCTCAATCTTCCGCCGCAGCCGGTAGATATACTGCTTTACCAGGTCCGGCTCGCCGATCCATTCAGGGCCCCAAACCCTGGTCAAGATGGCATCGGTGCTGAGCACCTTGCCAGCGTGGCGGACCAGCAGCCGAAGCACCTCAAACTCCTTGGGGGTCAGATATACGGTCTGGTTCCCAATCACCAATTCGTGGCGGTCACAGTCCAGCATCACTGAGTCGGCAGGGAAGAGGAAGTCACCTCCCTCGTCAGTGCGCTCTCCTGCCCGACGCAGGCAGGCCGTCAAACGGCTGACCAACTCTGAACGCTCGAAGGGCTTGACCACATAGTCGTCCGCGCCGAGAGACAGACCCCGCACTATGTCCTCAATGGTGCCCTTGGCCGTGACGAAGATAATGGGCACGTCTGTCATCTCTCGCAGGCGGCGGCACGCCTCAAAGCCGTCCACGTTGGGCATCATTACGTCGAGTAGAATCGCATCGGGGTGAGCCTGATAGGCAGCCCGTAGCCCGGAGAGTGCATCCCGAGCCACCACGACATCGAAGCCCTCGGCAATCAACATGGCTCGCAGCACTGCCAACACGTCGGGCTGATCGTCTATGACAAGAACACGGAAGCGACGCCGCATACCTTTCCACCTCCCGCCTCTATTGGAGTGACGAAGGCAGCTCGCCTCTCTGCCACTCCCTGGTTCCACGACGAGGCCTGTCCTCGCCTTCCTCAATCCATCGCGTTAAGACTACACCAGGTATATAATACCATCAAGAGCACACTGTGTCAACATTGCATCGGAAAGCCACGAGTTACAAGGGAAAACAAAAACCGGCCAGCAAGATTGCCCGCCGGTCCGATGGTGGGCGGTACAGGACTTGAACCTGTGACCTCCACGATGTCAACGTGGCGCTCTGGCCATCTGAGCTAACCGCCCGGAGCAGCCAAATTATACCACCCTACTGCCATTTTGCAAGAGACGCCCATTGTGCTACAATTTCCCTGATGAAAACGGTGAAAACGATGAAAACAAACAGCGATTGGGGCATCGTGGGACACGAGTGGGCTGTGGGGTTCTTGCAACAAGCCGTGGCATCGAGCAACGTATCCCACGCCTACCTTTTTACCGGTCCGCCAGGTGTGGGCAAGACGACGCTGTCGCGAGCACTGGCCGCCGCTCTGCTGTGTCAGGATGAGGGAGAGGCACCCTGTGGCGTGTGTCGCGCCTGTCGTCTGGTCGCCAGCGGCAATCACCCTGACCTGCACATCGTCGCATCCGAGCGAGTCGGCGCCAGCCTGAAGATCGAGCAGGTGCGCGACCTTCAACGTCAACTCGCCCTCACCCCGGTCGAGGCCCGTTGGCAGATCGCCATCCTGCGCCGCTTCGAGGAGGCCACCACCTCCGCCGCCAACGCACTGCTTAAGACACTGGAAGAGCCCCCACCCTACGTCGTGCGCGCAGTCCTGGCAAGCGACGCCGACCGCCTCCTCCCCACCATCGTCTCCCGCTGCCAGCAGATCCCCCTGCGTCCGCTGTCCGTGGCGGTGGTACAGCGGGCCCTCGTCGAGCGATGGGACGCGGAGCCAGAGCAGGCCGAACTCCTGGCCCACCTTTCGGGCGGACGGCTGGGCTGGGCGGTACGCACGCTCAACGACAAAGCAGCCCTCCAGCGCCGCGCACAGCGCCTGGATGACCTGGACCGCCTCCTGACAGTTTCCATCACCGAACGCTTCCGCTACGCCGCAAAACTGGCCCACAACCCGGTCGCCACGCAGGAGACGCTCGATCTGTGGATCGGCTGGTGGCGAGATGTGCTACTACTGGCTGCTGAGGCCGATGCGCCGCTGACCAACGTGGACCGCCAGAGCGCACTGCGCGACCACGCCCGTCGCTTCGGTGTGGAACGGAGCACCGCAGTGATAGAAGCCATGCGCAGCGCCACTGACCGGCTGAAGCACAACGCGAACGCGCGTCTCACCCTCGAGGTGCTGATGCTCGACTTTCCCCACACGTAATCTTGGAACACGAAACTCACGAAAGAACGCGAAAGGCACGAAAGCGGAGGCTTTTCGCGTCTTTCGCGTGATTTCGCGACCTTCGCGATCCAGAACCACGCGCCTCCCAGAGTCCAGAAATCCACCGGGGCGAGTATAGCATAAGGTGTTTGGGGAGAGCAAACGGGAGATTTGACGCGGGCGAGGGGGGACTACCGCGCAATACTACGACAGGCCAAATCCATTACTGTCCTGCGATCCGTGTTCTGAAGCCGCCTCCCGCAGCCACTCGACACATTCCAGCGGCACGTAGACCGAGCCCAGCGGAGCCCCCTCGCTGCTGCCCGGACCGTGGAAATCTGAGCCACCCGTGGCCAGCAGCCCGTACTCCTGGCACAACCCCAGCAGCATTTCGATCTCCTCGGGCAAGTGGTCAGGATAGTATACCTCCACTCCACGCAGCCCGTAGCCTACGAACTCCGGTATGCGCTTCACCGCTGCTGGACCAGAATGGGCGGGGTGAGCGATCACTGGCACACCACCGGCCGCGATGACCGTCTGGATCACCTCCGGCGGGGCCAGCCGCTGGCGGGGGACATAGGCTGGGCCGTCGTGGCCGATGAAGCGGGCGAAGGCCTCCTGCATCGTTGCAACGTAGCCCCGGCTGAGCAACGCTCGTGCCACGTGTGGGCGCCCAACGCTATCGCCGCCGGCCAATGCCCGCACCTCTTCCCACTCCAGCACCATCCCCATCTCGCGCAGCCGCTCAACCATCCTACGAGCCCGTTCAACCCGCACATCCTGCATCGCTCGCAACCGCTCCCGCAGCAGGCCGTTCTCCAAGTCCACATAGTAGCCTAGAAAGTGCAGATCGCCCCACTCACCCTCGGAGTTAACCTCCACGCTGGCGATGACCTCCAGCCCAGTGTCACAGGCTGCCCGTTGAGCCTCTACCACCCCGCCAAGCGTATCGTGGTCCGTGAGCGCAATCACGGCCAACCCACGCTCCAGCGCCAGATGAACAACCTCCGACGGAGTAAACACACCGTCGGAGGCTGTGCTATGGATATGCAAGTCTATGCGGTTTCGGTGCTGGTGCATCGTTTCTGAACACTTAACCGCACCGCCGTCCTCTCCTGATCGTCAATCATCACCTCGACGAACGAGGGAACGCAGACGACGTCAATTCCATCCAGTTCCAGGTAACCGCGGGCGATGATCACTGCCTTGATCGCCTGGTTGACCGCTCCGGCACCGATGGCCTGTACATCCACATGTCCCTGCTCTCGCATGACCCCTGCGATGGCACCAGCCACCGCTGTCGAGCGAGAAGTGGCCGCAACTTTGACGATGTCCATTGTCTCCCTCCTTGCACTTCCTTGGCCCTTGAATCCACCAAAACACACCCTGACCCGACAGGGTTTTACCGTTGCGGTTCAATGCTATAATACACCAAGACAGGTCATTTTGCAAGCAGGTCTCTACAGCCTACATCTTACCCTTCCTGCCATACAGTGCCAGATCCACCGGCCCATACCGTACCTTCTCGTACCCTCGCCGCGCCTTGCCCAGCGGGGCCGTCGCATCCAGCCCCATCTTGGCCGTTCGTGCCTTCTGCCCCAGCGCCTGCGTGGCCGAGGGGTCAAGGCTGCTGCCTGGCTTGTCGGTAAGGACCACCAGGTCTCGGTCGGCCTGGAAGCGGGTGGCAATCGCCCACTCCACGTCCGCGCTGTCGTAGAGATCCACGTCCGTATCTACAACGACGACGTGTTTGAGCGAAGTGTGGCCCTGAAAAGCAGCCCAGATCGCCCTGCGCCCATCCTCCTCGTGCTGCTTTTCGATCTGCACCACCGCGTGCAGCCAGGAGGTGCCTCCCGGCGTGATGTAGACCCCGGTGCAACGGCAGACCTCGTTGACGGCAGAGAATATGGTCGGCTCGCGGGGCATGCCCATCAGGTTCTTGTGTTCCATGCCGCCCGGGAGGAGAGCGTGGAAGATAGGGTCCCGACGATGAGTGACGCGGTCAATCTCGATCACCGACTGGCGGCGCACGATATCCATCGTCCCTGTCAAGTCGGGAAAGGGTCCCTCGTCGGACAGGGTGTACGTGATGCGCCCCTCCAAAATCAGTTCCGCCTCGGCTGGCACCTCCAGGTCCACGGTCTGGCACCGGGCCAGTGGCATCGGGACCAGCGCGTAGGCGATGCTTAGCTCGTCCACGCCCCTGGATGGACTCATTGCCGCCGCCAGGAGTACCTGGATGGGGCAGCCGATGGCGATGGCAACGGGCAGGTCGCCTGCAGATTTGCTCAGCGCGGTGTGCGTTCCCCTCCCCTCGACGATGCGGGCAGCAAAGCGTCGTTCGTCCAGCAGCATTAGCCGGTGAAACGAGACATTGCGTCCGAAGTCGGCATCCTTGATGACCACCACGCCCGCCGTGACGTAGCGCCCGCCGTCGTCCGGGTGGTAGCGGGGGATGGGCAGGCGAGTCAGGTCCACCCGCGCCTCGACGACCTCCTGGCAGAGGCCGGAGTCGAGCACCGGCGGTGGGGTCGGGCAGGCCAGCGCATCGGCCATCCGGTGGACCAAATCGGGCACCTTACAACCCAGCGCCGCCGCGAAGTGCTGTCGCTGTGCGCACACCCCGGAGATGGCCCGCCAGCCGGGGAAGCCGGCCAGATTGCGGAAGAGCACCGGCCGCCCGTCGAGCGCGTACATCACGCGCGCCAGTTCCAGGTGCGGGTCAACAGCACGCTCAACCTCGACCAGGCTACCTGTCTCGCGGGCCCAGGTGATGAAACCTTTTATTTCCATCGCTTCATACTTTCAAGAAATGGTAGTACAATATGCCAGCCAATAATAGAAGGAGGGTCGTAACGCTTTGATAATCGCCGCGTTAGAATACTTTCTACGCCAGTTCCAGAGGCGGGCTACCACCGCTCCCGATGCACACGCGCCTTGTCGTACTGCGTGCGCGGCTCCTTCTCCTCCGCCGGATGGCCGATGGAGATCAGGTTCAGTGGCATAATCGTCTCAGGCAGACCCAACACCTGGCGCACAGCGGCAACGCGGTCTTCCCTGGGATAGACGCCCAGCCAGACCGCGCCGAGCCCCAGCGCGGTAGCCGCCAGGAGCAGGTTCTCGGTAGCGGCAGAGCAATCCTGCACCCAGAAACGCGAGATTGCCGGGTCGCCGCACACGGCGATACACAGCGACGCTTCAAAAAGCATCTTGCCGTGGGGATGGGCCTCGGCCAGACCGTCCAGCGTCTGCCGCCCAGTCACGACGATGAAGTGCCATGGCTTGAGATTCGAGGCCGAGGGGGCCGCCATTGCCGCCTCCAGCAACGTCTTGATGTCCACCTCATCAACCGGCTCATCCGTATACTCCCGAATGCTGCGCCGGGCGAAGATCGTCTCTATCAACTCCCTACTCATCCTTCCTCCCCTGATTCGCTGATTCGCTGATTCGTTAACTCCCGTGGCGCCGGCCCATCATACTCGTGATCAGTAGGATGAATCCGCCGCATCGGGCGCTGGCGGGTCATCTCCTCGTGAGCATGAGCCGCCAGGCCGGTGACGCGGGCGATGATGAAGAAGGCATTGCCCAGCTCAGGGGGAAAGGCCAGGTCCACCAGCAGTGCTGCCAACGCCCCGTCCACGTTGAGCGGCAGCCGCCGCCCCAGGCTCTCCTCCAGGGCCTTCTCAAAGGCACGCGCCATCGTCACCCCATCGCCGCTTACGCCCAGTTCGTCCGCCAGAGCCAGCAGCCGCTTTGTGCGCGGGTCGTCGGTGTGGATGCGGTGACCGAAGCCGGGAGCGCGCTTCTTCTGAGCCCTCAGTTCGGCCAACATCTCGGCTGCCACATCTGCCGGGGGGTGGCCCCCATTGAGCCGCCCGATGGCTTCCATAAGGAGCCGCATGCAGCCCTCAATAGCCCCGCCGTGGTAGCGGTTGATGGAAAGCACCCCGGCGGCGACGCTGGCGCTCAGCGTCGCGCCAGTGGAGGCAGCCGTGCAGGCCGCCAGCGCCGAGGGGGGCGTCGCGCCGTGATCAATCGAGGAGACCAGCATGGCATCCATCAGCCGGCCAACCTCCGGCGAGGGGAGTTCCCCCTTCAGCGTCAGGTAGACCGCCTGTCCGAAGGTCACACGGCCCATCAGTTCGTCTATGCGGTACCCCCGCAGCCGGAGTTCGTTGGGCTGGACGGAGGTGATCGCGGTAGTCCAGTGTAAATCGCTCATTGGTTACTCCTTGCACAATGCCAGTTTGAAGTCTGAATGATGAATCGGGTGCAGTGATATTGACAATATCTCTATTTGGTGGTACAATCTGTACGAACCGTACAATTAGGAACCTTGTGGTGAAGGATGTACAATGTCTGAAAGTATAGGTATTGCTGAGGCCCGAGACCGGTTTTCTCACATTGTCAACGAAGTCGCCTATGGCCACGCACGCTATGTGATCGAGCGTCGGGGCGGCCCCCTGGCCGTACTTATCAGTGTCGTCGAATACGAGTCGTTGACCAAGTTGGTGTCGAAAGCAGAAGTTCCCGATCAAATCCACGGCATCCCGGTAGTCGTCCGCTTCGACAGCGGGCGGTTTTTCATCACTGACGAGCAGTTCGACCTCTATGGCACAGGCCCCACGCTCGATGCCGCTCACGAGGATTACTGGCTAGCGGTACAGGAGTATTACGCCGACCTCAGCGCTGACGCAGATCGGCTGGCCCCCTACCTGGCCAAGCGACTGTCCAAACTGCGGGACATTCTAGCCCAGGCCGAGGAGACGTAAATGCTCAAAACGCGCCAAGTGGATCGGGCCTTGACCGGTAAACTAGGCTTCGAGCGCCACGAAACCCACCACCGCGCCTATCGGCTGTACCTTGACGACCGGCTGGTGGCCCGTACTTTCATTTCCCACGGGGAACGGGAGTTGAGTGATTTTCACGTCGGCCAGATGGCCCGGCAGATGCGGCTTCGCAAGCAAGAGTTTCTGGATGCTATGCATTGCCCTCTGGAACAGGAAGAATACTACGCGCTGCTGCGAGAACGTCTCGAAGAGGACTCCCTCTAGCTCCTCGCTCTTACCACCGGCCTGCGAGCCTATAGTACTCTAATCTCTCCCAAAACCTCCTTCGTCACCGTAGGAATGTCCCCGAAGTTCTCCACCATATGCACGCCGACCTCCTGCAACCGGGCCACCTTCCCCTCGCGGGTGCCTCGCCCACCCTCAATGATCGCCCCAGCGTGAGAAAAGCGGGTGCCACTCCTGGCCCCCTTCCCGCCGATGTAGGCGACCAGCGGCTTGGTCACCTCCCCTTGCTCGATCAGGTCCGCTACCTGCTCCTCCTGGCTGGTGCCAATTTCGCCGAACATCACAACAGCGCTTGTCTCCGGATCAGCCTGGAAGAGACGCACCACCTCCGGCAGCGGCAGCCCGACGATGGCGTCGCCGCCCACGTGGACCAGCGTGGTCGCGCCGATGCCCTCCTGCGCCAGGTAGTAGGCCATCGAAGAGGTGATACCGCCGGAGCGGGAGCAGACCCCCACCGGGCCGGGGAAGAACCAGGCGCGGGCCGACACCGCACGTCCGCCAATCATCCCCAGCACCCCTTTACCAGGGCTGAGCACTCCCAGCGTGTTGGGCCCGACGAACTTGGCCCCGGCGCTGTCCGCCGCTTTAGCGACCTCCAGCACGTCGTAGATGGGGACACGGTCAGGCACGATAACCAGCAGTTTGACCCCCGCGTCAATCGCCTCCAGTGCTGCACTACGCACCAGTGGGGCGGGGATGAAGAGAACACTGACGTCAATTGGCCCCAGGTTCTCCCACGCCTCCTCGACGGTATCGAAGACAGGTAACCCTTCGACCTCCTGGCCGCCTCGGCCTGGGGTCACCCCGCCGACGATGTTGGTGCCGTATCCCTTCATCAGTTTGGCGCGGGCGCGTCCCTCGCGGCCTGTGATGCCCTGCACGATGACTCGTTTGGTTTCGTCAATGAGAATGGACATTTTCCCCAATCTACCAGTCTACCGGTACTCCTCCAACCCCGGAACAGGCAACTCCACGTACCCCCCACCCGCGCCCTGGAAGTAGCACTCCACGTCGCAAGCCAGGCACTCGATGCAACGCCCTTTCTCTGCCTCCTCCAGCGCGATATTGAGCACCGGGCAGCCATCCTCGTCGAGCGTGAGAATCTGCGGCACACACTCTCTCACACAGACCTTGCTCTGACAGGTGGCACAGACGGCGTGGTCGAGGATCACCGTGCCGCCGGTCACTGTCTTGAAAGTATAGGGCCGCTGCGCGACCGGCTTTTGGCGTCCCTGGTGCTTTTCGGCCGGTGGGGTGTAACTCTTGATCAGCGCCTTGAGCCGCTGCGCGCAGAACTGGGGGGAGTCGTTCTTCTTGTATCCCTCCACCGGCGCGAGGATGTGGCCGCCGTCCTGAGAATTAACCCGCTCCAGAATCTCCACCGCCTTGTCCTCGGCGTTGCCGCCCAGCCGGATGACAGCCGGCACCATCAGCGGCTCCTCCAGGAACGCCTTCACCAGCCCTCGGGCGGAGTGGAACTGCTCCTGGCTGGCCACGCCCGAACCGGAGCCGAAGTAACCGTCAATCGGCCCCTGGCTGAGGATGATGCGCGCCGCCCGGTAGACCTTGCTGGCCGGTGGGTTGCCCGACGTATCCACGAAGTTGGCGATGCGGAAGCCCTCGTTGATCACCGCGTCCATACTCATCATCGAGCCCCCGCCGCCTGCTCCGTGG
>CAYPOY010000025.1:0-1550 GCA_964412395.1 uncultured Anaerolineales bacterium
TTTACCTTTGGCTTTCGAGTTCCTCAAAGACTCTCAAATGGATAAAGTCGAGTTGGGGTCCCACGCCCAGACGGAGGGGGTGTGGAGTTGCGCCTCCAGCGAGGTGGTCAGTTCCACGTCCTGATTGCCCGCGCCGGAGGGAACGGTGAGATTGGAATAGAGCGATTGGGATTGCTCGCGGGCGATGTCAAAGAACATGTCGAGCGGGCCGCCGGTCAGCAGGTCGGGGTCCAACTCGGTGTTGCCGCGCACCCACAGGTCGGGTTTGAGTTCGTTCGACGAGGTGGTGGTATAGACAAAAGTCTGGTTGGGGCGGACGACGGAGTCTGGATCGCCCACTTCGGTGTAGAGGCCGATGGGGCAGGTGTTCCAGACTTTGGGGTGGTAGCGGTTCTCCAACGGGTCGCAGCCGGGGCAGGTGTGGAGCGTGCGCTCGAACAGGTCGTCCATGCCGTCGCCGTCGTTGTCGCGGTCAAAGAGGTCGGGCGTGCCGTCGCCGTCTGTATCTGGCGGGATCTCGCCCTCGGCGCGGCCGGTGTTCCACTCGACGCCGTCGCCCAGGCCGTCGTCGTTGGTGTCCATTTCCTGGGGGTCGGTGTACCACATTTTGCCGTTGTATTCGAAGCCGGCGATCTCGTCGCCATCGCTGATGGTGTCGCCGTCCGAGTCGTCCACCTCGGGGTTGGTTCCCAAAACGCACTCGTTGCCGTCGGTGAGACCATCGTCGTCGGTGTCGGCGGGATCGTCAGGATCGCACTCGTTCGAGTTGTCGTCGTTGTCGCCATTCGCCGATTCGCTATTCGCTATTCGCCATTCGCCCATTCGCCATTCGTTCATTCGCCCATTCGCCATGCGCCAGCGGGTCGAGGTTGGGATTGTGGTCGGATTCGGTGAGGATGGCGTTGAGGGCGTGCTGCATGTCGCTTTCCTGCTCGCGGGCCTCAGCCTCGCGCGCTTTGGCGGCTTGCTGGTCGGCAAAGTTGGCGGCCTGGACGCTTTGGAGCAGCGGTGAGAAAACCATCGAGAGAATCAGGAATACGGCCAGCCCAATGTAGAGTTTTCTGGAACGGCTGTTGGCGATGAGAACAGCGCAGAAGGCAAGGAAGAGGATGCCGAGTGATGCCAGGTGCGTGAAACGTGAGGCGTGAGACGTGAGGCGTGATAGGTTGGCTTGTTCGTTACCAAAGTTTGAGAAGTCCACTGTGACTTTGGCACGGACTTCCTGGTCGTCGGGGCGCGGGGGGAAATAGAGGTGGAGAATCTGGCGCATTGGGAGACCGTCCGCACCGACCCACAGTTCGCCGTCGCCGGTCATGTTCACGTATTGTTTGGGCAGGTCGAGGTCGACGCCGGGGGGTAGTTCGCCTCCTGCAGCCAGGTGCTTTTCCATCTGGTCGCGCAGGTAAGTGGCGTAGCTCTGCCCGTCTATGCGGAAGGTGTAGCGGGTGAAGGTGACTTGTACCACCCCCCCCGCCCCCCTCCCCAAGGGGGTGGGGGGGTGGCCGAGAACCACCCCCCGGAGGGGGGGGGCGGGGGGGGGGGGGGGTTTC
>CAYPOY010000025.1:1560-26369 GCA_964412395.1 uncultured Anaerolineales bacterium
CCCAAGGGGAGAGGGGAGTGCGCCTTCTCCCTCCCCTCGTAGGGGAGGGCCGGGGAGGGGTCGGGTTTCCGGTGGGTGCTCGACCACGTCGCGGGCGGCCGATAGGTAGGCCATAAAGTCGCCCTGGGGTGCGAAGACGTCGATAAAGTTGTTGACCTCTTCCCAGTCTCGCGCTCCCTGGCGGGCGTAGGCGCGGTCGCCGTCCACTTTGATTTCGACGCCGCTACCAGCGTTCAGCACGTTGCCGCCCTGCGACCACAGCGTGAGGTGCAACTGGCGATCGGGTAGGTTCGTCTCGCCTTCGAGGTGCATGCTCTGTTGCTTGCTGGCGCGGCCCACGTTGAGGACGGTGGGTTGGGGGATGGTGGTCTGTTCAATGTCGGCGCTAAAGTGGTACGCGCCGGATTGGCCGGCGCGCTCCCAGGCGGCCTGGATGCCGTTGCGCCCGGCTGTCACCGTGATGCTGGGGTAGAGCGCCAGCGCCAGCGCGAGCGCGCACAGAGCAACAAACGGCAAGCTGCGGGGATGGGGAAAAAAAGTATTGTTCGGTTAGCGCCGGTCGTCACAGTCGGCAAGAGGCATAGTCACCGCTGGTGCCGTCGAGGAATACAGTGTCTGCGCTAGTGTCCGATAAGTGGCACACGCGCCGTGAGGCCGTGCAGTTTGGCCTGGAGCAGCGTGAAGGCAGAGACCAGCGGGTTCAGCGGCACCATCATCACCGGCGTCACCCCCATCAAGCGGGCCTGGTAGCGCGTGTTGGTCATCAGGTCGTTGTGCTCCGGCACCTGGTAGATGCGCCGGTCGGGGTAGCGGTTCCGCAGCGCGTCCCCCACCTCCTCGCAGGCGCACGGCCCCACGATCAGGATGTCGCCCGGCAGGTCGTCCAGGTCGGTCTCCTCGAAGCCGGAGCCGCAGACCAGCGTCCAGCCCCCCCTGCCGTTGTAGTCGTTGTACAGCATCTCCTGGATGCACTCGGAGTTGCCCCGGCAGCCCTCGACACACGCCTTCGTCCGGCCGATCACCCACCGCACGTCGGGATGGAAGCGGCCCAGCAGGGTGTGTGGGATGCGCTCAGTGAAGCGGCTTAACTTCACGCCGCGCACGTCAATGCGTGCGATGTCTCCCTCTCCCAGCCCCCATTCGGCGCACAGCCGTAGATGCTCGACCTCCTCCAGGCTGTAGCCCAACACCCGTGCGCCTACCACGTCCACCGCCAGCGTATCCGGGCCGCCGATGAGAACGTTCATCGGCACCAGGCACTCGTCGAGCAGCGCCGTGGGCGGGAAGTGGCCGTGGGCCGTGGCGGTCAGCCCCTCGATGATGCAGAAGTCGGGCCGGGTGAGGTCGTAGAGCGCTGCCAGCCGCCGATGGAGCGTCCTGTGGGAGTGGCGCTCCATCCGGTCGGCGTCAACGGGGAATGCCTGCTGATTCTTCACCCCCAGTGTCACCGTCGCCATCGAATGAGTTTTCAGTTTAGGCAGGCTGAGGTATAAGCTGCGTCCTGAGCCTAGCCCTGAGCTTGTCGAAGTGCCCGTCGAAGGGTATGTCCTGAGCGAAGCCGAAGGATTGCTGTCCCGCTGCTTGACCGTGGGCCCTTCGTCCAGGTAGATAGGCTCTGCCCCGTAGTGTCGGCATAAGTCCGCATAGCCAGTGACTTTGAAAACCAGGCGGGTGAAGTTGCCGCCGGTGCAACTTTCCATCACTGCCAGGCGGGTATAGCCGTAGTCGTGCAGGTAGGCCAGGAGTGCCTCAAGGACGGCGGGGTCGGTGTGCGTGTGGGGGGTGAAGTGAATGCCGTTGGGCTTGACGTAGATGATACCGCCGTTCCTGGGGATCACAGCCTCGACGCCGCCGTGCGGTGCGAAGATTTCCTCAATCGCAGGCTTGATGCCCCGTGCTGCGTTGGCAATGACGACAGTGGGCATAGAAATACCTCCTTTGATTTGACTTTCGACCTAACCCCCCGGCCCCCTGCCCTACGAGGGAAGGGGGAGTTCCCCTCCCCGCTTCGGGGAGGGGTTGGGGGAGGGGTCATATCCAGCAAACCGCTCGACCTGCGCGACCTGCGTTGGTTTGGGACGGATGAATGGGCGCACGGCCCGGATGTGCGCCCAGGCCTGGTCGGGCGTCAAGCCGGTGCTGACCAGGTGGGCGGCGACCATCGTCGCCGCGCGCCCAACCCCGGCCCCACAGTGGACGTAGACTCCGCCGCCCTGCGCGATTTCTTCCCTGATGAACGCAACCCCTGCGCGCAACTGCTCTAGCGTCGGGGGTTCGTCGTCCACTGTCGGCAGGTATAGGTAATGGGGTGGGGCGATGCCGGCATCGTTGTCATCGAACTCGATGCGCGTATTGACCACTGCTGTCACACCTTGAGATACCAGCCGGGGCCACCCGCGCCGCCAGTATTGCCCTCCCACGTACAGTTGCGGCGTGATCTGGCTCACGCTGCGGATGGGTGCGCCGGTGACGATGCGCACGGCATGATCGGCCGCCCACAGCGCCGTCACGTGCAGCCCCTGCTGGGTGAGCCGCTCCCACAAGATGCGTATCCTTTTGGTGATTTTCTTCAGCAGCTTCATACCTCGATTAACTTGTACTCCTGGCTGCCCAGGCCGATTTGCGCTGCCGCATCCATGTGCAACTGCCCATCCACGCCCAGCGCCTCGGCCAGGATGCGCTGCCCCATCTTCAGCCCCCGGTCCTCCGCCAGCGGCCCCGGTAACGGCACCGCGTCGTTAATCAGGTCCAGCGCTGCCTGCACCGCTACGATGTCCCTGGAGGCCAGGATGCCCTGGTCTTGCACGATATGGGTATCGGCCATGGGCATGCAATCGCACTCCGGCTGCACCTCCAGTACGAAATTGAAGTGGGTCTCGATTGACACGTATTATACCGCACCCCGCACAGGCTGAGAAGTTGCTCACTGACCTTGCTCCTCCACCTCCACGATGGTATAATCCCGACAGATGAGAATCCAGATGGTGCAACTTGGGCCGGCCTGGCTCTACGGAACCCCAGGCGTTGCCGTTGGGCTGTTTCTCGCTCGCGTCGCCCTGGAGGCTACCCAGCGGCCGTGGCCGGGAGTTCTTATCGCGACGGTGGGCCTGCTGGCAGCGATGGGTGGCCTCGCCCTTGCCCGATGGCTGGCACAGCGCTGGAGACTGGCAAAGCGACGCATCCGTCTCTGGCCTGCCTTGCTGCTGCTTGTCTACGTCCTCTGGCCCCAGCGCGACCTCGTCGCTGCTGCCAGCGTGGCCGTTCTGGCCGTCCTGGTCTGGCTGTTGAGTGGGGAGACGTTTCTCCCCCGGTGGTCGGAGCCACTGGCGGATGGCGCGACGTTCGCCGCCGCGCTGGCTGTCTACGTTGCCACTGCTGCCCCTGATGTCCTACCCGCCGACGCAGGCGAGTTCCAGTTGGTCGCCACGCTCCTGGGCGTGGCCCATCCGCCGGGGTTTCCTCTCTACACGCTGATGGGGCACCTGTTCATCCGTCTGCTTCCCTGGGGGACGCCGGCCTACCGGCTGAACCTGATGAGCGGGGTGATGGCGGCGGGCGCACTGGTGCTGGTGGCTCGGGCGACCCGCCTGTGGGCCCGGCGTCTACAGACTTCCCCTCTTATGGCGATGACCGGGGGCCTGGCGGCAGCGTTGGTCCTGGGCACCGCCACCACCTTCTGGGCCCAGGCGACCATTGCGAATAAGCGCACCACCACCGCTTTCTTCGCTGCTCTGGCCCTCTACGCCCTCTCCCGCTTCGCCACAGCGGCTGGGCCACGGGAGGCCGATGGGGCTCTCGTCCTCCTGGGGCTGGCCCTGGGCCTGGGGCTGGGCCACCATCCGCCTCTGGTTTTTCCCGGGCTCTTTTTCGTCGTCTATGTGCTGCTGACTGATCCGCGTCTGGTCGTGCAACTCCGCCGCTGGTGGCGACCGTTGCTGGCGGGCCTGGTCGGTCTCCTGCCTCTGGCCTATCTGCCTATCAGGGGAGCGATGGGCGCTCCTCAAGCGCCCCCTGGCCTGGACACCTTGCCAGGGTTCCTCCACCACTTCCTGGCGCGGGGGTTTGCCGGCGACATGTTCGCCTTCGCCAACGCCACCGACCTGCCCCACCGCCTGGCGCTTTTGCCGACGCTGTTTCCATTTCAATTCAACCTCATCCTCCTGGTGGCGGCCCTGCTTGGCCTCCTGGGGCTTCTCCGGCGCGACTGGCGGCTCTTTGTCCTGCTGGCGGGCAGCCTGGCTCTCCAGACCTTTATCGCCATCACCTACCGCGCCCCCCAGACCGTCGAGTACCTGATGCCGGCTTACCTGCCCGTCGCCATTGCCGTCGGCCTTCTCCCCTCCCTCCTATCCCCACGCATCCACACTCCCACACTCCTTTGCTCCCTCGTCATCTGGGCCGGTCTCCTCAACGGCTGGGCCCACGCTCCCAGTTTCATCGAACTGGCCGAAGACCATACCGCCCGTCAGGCGGTCGGGCCGCTCCTGGAGACAGCTCCCGCCGGGGCGCGCATCCTGGCCGACTGGCGCTGGGTCACGCCGCTCCGGTATCTGCAGCAGATCGAGGGACTCCGGCCTGACGTCGAGGTGACCGAAGTCTACCCCGTGGCGGGGGAGGAGTATCGAGAGACCTGGCTGCGGCGCGTCAGGGAGACGACGCCGGAACGCCCGCTTCTCCTGACACACTTCTACCAGTTCGACGGCTACACCACCGAGCCGTGGGAGGCGGGCTTCCTGCTCCGTCCGCGTCCGGTGATGGAGCCGATGGCCTCTCTCACGCCGGTCGCTGCGACCTTTGGGGGGGAAGTGAGGCTCCTGGGGTACAACCTCCGCCATGACCAGTTCCCCCCCTCTCCTCGCAGGGGAGGGGCTGGGGGAGGGGTTCAGTTCCACCCGGGGCAGGTTGTGGAGTTCGTCCTGGCCTGGCAACCGGCTGAGCCGCTGGACTTCCAGCCCTCGTTCACCCTGCGGCTGGTGGATGTGGAGGGGCGGCACGTGGCCCAGGACGACCGGGCGCTGGGCACCGACGTTGCCCCCGGTGAGGTGCGTTTTGAACGGCTGGCGTTGCCGCTCTACCCCACCATGCTGCCGGGTCGGTACCGGGTGACGCTGGGGGCCTACATCGTCACCGATGTGGGCTTCGAGAACTTGACCACGGCTGAGGGAGAGACCGCCGTCACGCTTGCCTGGCTGGAGGTGGAACCTTCCACGCACACTCCCTTCACCCTTCATCACCGATGGGTGCCCTTCGCTGGCGGCCCGACGTTGGTGGGGGTGGACTACGACCGTAGCGTGCCAGACGTCCTCCGCGTCTACCTCCATTGGCAGGGGGCGGCCGACGGGGGGGCGCAGGCGCGGGTTTGGACCGCCGACGGCCTGGAGGCCATCGCACCGCTGCCGCCCATCCAGGTGGGAGCGTATCAGACCGTCGCGGTGGACATTACACTCCCACACTCCCATACCTCCACATTCCCCGTGAGTCCACTGTGGCTTTCCTTGACCGACGGGCAGGGACAGGCAAAGACGGCATCCGGTCCGTGGGACTGGCCCGTGGGGGAGGTCCGATTGCCTGCCCCAGCGCCCGACGCTCGTTTCGTCCCCTTGGGCGACGAGATGGTCGTGGTCGGCGCCACGGCCCGTCCCGCTGCCTCGGAGGAGACGATGGCGGTGGACGTGACGCTGGTAGCGCTGCGCCCGCTGACCACCGACGACCGGACGAGCGTGCGGCTGATGGGTGGAGATGGGCGTTGGCTTGACACCCACGACTGCCAGCCGGCCCTGGGAGCCGTCCCGACCCTCAAGTGGATTCGGGGCAGTCGGGTGGTGGACCGGCACCTGCTGCGGGTCCCGGGGGATTTCATCGGCGGGGAGGTCAGAGCTACACTCGTGGTCTACGAGTGGTTTCGGATGATCCCGCTCCCGCCGATGGATGGGCGATTCGCGGCAACGAGCGAGGTTCCGTTGGGCACATGGGCATGGGTCTCGCCCTGAAACGTAAAGCGCAAAAACGTGAAACATAATTCGCAATTCGCAATTCACAATTCCTAAAAATGACTTCCCAAGATTGGCTTTACCGTATCTTCGCTTCTCGCTACCGCTGGCTTTCCGCGCTGGCAACGCTGGTGCTGTGCGCGGTGCTTGCCGTTGGCGTTGGCTACCTGCTGGCAGAGTTTGGCCCCTTCATCGCCGGGACGGGGTTGGTTGCCTTGTTCCTCGGCCTTTGGATGCTGCGCGACGTTGAGGTTGCCTACTGGGCCGTCATCGGCATCGTTTGCCTGCTTCCCTTTGCCTCTTTCCCCTTTGACATCGGCTTCACCCCCACCTTCCTCGATGCCGCGATGGGAGCGCTGTTCCTCATCTGGGCGCTCCAGATCGCCACCGGCGCCCAACGGGAATTCATCGGCACGCCCCTGGGCTTGCCAATCGCCGTGTTTATACTGCTGGCGGTGGGGTCCTTCGTCTTTGGTCTGGCCCACGCCCCTCTGGAACAGTACATCTTGCGTCATTTCGTCGAGGTATTGCTCAGCATAGCGCTGTTCTTCCTCATCGTCAACACCGTGCGCGACGCGGACCGGCTGCGACACATCGTGTGTGCGTTGCTCCTGTGCGCCTTTGCTGCCGCTGCTCTTGGCGTCGTCCTCTACGTCATCGCCGACCAGATCTCCGACGAGTTCGTCATCCGTGCTCTCTCCGCGCTGGGGCGGCTGGGCTATCCTACCGGGCCGGGCGTCCTCCGCTACATCCGCGACGACCCTGAACTGCCGATGCGGGCCACCTCTACCTCAGTGGATCAAAACGTGCTGGGCAGCCTGCTCAACCTGACGTTGGGGATCGCCGTGCCGCAACTTTTCGCCCGGCGACCCCTCATCCGCCGCCGTTACCTGGCGCCGATGCTGAGCGTGGTGGCGCTCTGCCTGGGGCTGACCATCAGCCGGGGTTCGCTGGTGGGGGTGGGAGTCGCGCTGGCCGTCGTAGCCACACTGCGTTACCGCAAGCTGTGGCTGCTCTTGCTCGTGGCGCTGGTGCTCCTGCTCGTCCTGCCCCAGACCCAGGATTACGTTGCCCACTTCATCCAGGGGGTGCAGGGTGAGGACCTGGCGACACAGATGCGCTTTGGCGAGTACAAGGACGCGTTCATCCTGATTGGGCGCTATCCCTGGCTGGGCGTCGGTTTCGCCGGATCGCCCGACATTGACACCTACATCGGCGTCTCCAACGTCTACCTCCTCATCGCCGAGCAGATGGGGCTGGTGGGCCTGGTAAGTTTCCTCGTCGTGATGAGCGTCTTCTTCGCCCGCTTCTGGCGCACCCGTGCCCTGGCAGCGGCCGACCCGGAACTGGAGCCGCTGTGGTGGGGGCTGCACGCTGGCATCGTCGGGGCGCTGGTAGGAGGCGTCTTCGACCATTATTTCTTCAACCTGGACTTCCATCACTCCGTCACCCTCTTCTGGCTGGTGGTCGGGCTGGCGACGGCGGCGACGGAGATTATCCGGCGCCGGACTGAGACGTAGCCTGTTTACGAACACAGGTGATAGGGTAATACATTGAGCGGATCGACAAATTGGCGCTGCACGCGGAGTGTGCTAGAATATCGCTAGTTCTTGCCTGGGAGGTAGGATCCCAATGCGCTGTCCTCAGTGGGGGTTGCTCAATCCTGATACTGCGCTCCAGTGCGCCGGCTGCGGTGTTGCTTTGACCGGCGGTGGCAGCACGACATCCGCAATGGATAAGGCGGCCATCCAGAATGAGCTGATCGCAGCCCAGGATGCCGTGCGTCGCCTGCGCCGCTACGTCCCCGCCGTCGTTGCCGAGGGCGTCCTGGATGATCAGGAGCGGCTGCGCGGTGAACGCCGTGAAGTGACCGTTCTTTTCGTCGACGCAGTGAATTTCACTCACCTCGCGACCTCGCTGGACGCGGAGTCGGTCTTCAACCTGATCAACGACCTGCTGAGTCGCCTGGTGGAATGTGTCCACCACTATGCTGGCCTGGTGGACAAGTTTACTGGCGACGGCATGATGGTGGTCTTCGGCGCACCCATCGCCCACGAAAACGACCCGGAACTGGCTGTCCGCACTGCACTGGATATGCAAAGGGCCGCTGCTGAGTTTGAACCTATCGCCCGTGCTCAGTTGGGCGCTCCCCTGCAAATACGCATCGGCATTCACAGTGGGCCGGCGGTTGCAGGTGTCATCGGTACCCAAAAGCAGGCAGCCTACACCGTCATCGGAGATACAGTCAACCTGGCAGCGCGATTGGAGTCGCTGGCCCAGCCCGGCTATGCCCTGGTCAGTTCCCGTATCTACCACCAGACGCGCGCGCTTTTCAACTTCCATGCGATGGGCACAACCTACGTCAAGGGTATTGATCAGCCGGTGGCTGTCTACGAGGTCACAGGAAGTCGCTCCGAACCCCTCCCGACGCGGGGTATAGCGGGCGTCACCGACGTCTTATTGGGACGCGACGCTGAGCTGGAACAATTACGCGCCTTGTGGGCTGTCTTCCTCAACGATCGGCACGGCCGGCTAGTGACTATCCAGGGCGAAGCCGGTATGGGCAAATCGCGGCTGGTCTCCGAGGTGTTCTCCACTCTCACACCCGACCAGGTTGCAATCTGGCAGGGACGTGGGCTGCCCTACGCCCAGGGCGTCGGTTATGGTGTCTTTCGCTCATTGCTGCAGGACGCCTTGCGCACTCACCCGCCTGACGTGGCGTGGGATGCCCAGGTGTCGCCTGCCCTGCGCCCTTTCCTGCGGCGGATGTTGGGACTGGCGCTTACGCCAGAGGAACAGGCTACTTGGCGCTACCTGGAACCGGAGCGTATCAAACAGTTGACAATCCTGGCGCTGCGCGAGTGGATACTGGGCGAGGCTCGCCAGCGGCCGGTCGTGCTGATCCTGGAAGACTTCCACTGGGCCGACGACCTCTCGCGGGACACGTTACAGGCATTAGTAAATCTTATCCACCAAGTGTCTGTGTTCCTGTGTGTCATCACGCGGCCCCGACCGGAGGTGCCCCTGGACCTCGCAGTTCCTCCGACGGAGGAACCGCTGGCTGCGCCTCTATCCCTCTCCCTGGAGTTAAAGCCCCTCTCACCAGAGCACAGTCGGGCACTGCTGGCTCACCTGGTTGCCTTGAACGGTATGCCGCAGCCACTCATCAACACTATCCTGACCCGTGCCGAGGGCAACCCTTTCTACATTGAAGAGTTCGTGCGTATGTTGATTGAGAAGGAGATGCTGGCGCTGGGAGACGGTCAGTGGCAGGTGGCCTCGGCGGTGGCGCTGCAGACGCTGGAGGTTCCTACTACGTTGCGTGGATTGATGATGGCGCGTGTGGACCGTCTGCCAGAGGACTTGCAAGACGTGCTGCGCAGCGCTGCCGTCATCGGCTTGCAGTTCTCCGCTCGCTTGCTGGAGGCGGTCGAACGCCGGCTCCGTGGCACCGTCAGCGTGCTGCCACCTCTGGAGCGGCTTAAGGACCTGGGGTTGCTGGAGGAACGACCCCAGGTTGGCGAGCAGATTGGTGCGACCTTCGCCTTTCGCCACATCCTCACCCAGGAGACGATCTACGGCAGCGTGCTACGCAGCCAACGTCCCGAATTGCATCGCACGGTGGCTGAGTGCATTGAGGCTCTCTACGCCACCGACCTGACCAATCAGGCCGAAGTGCTAGCACTGCACTACGACCGTGCCCGCGTGCGTGGTAAGGCTATGCACTACGCGCTGCTGGCAGGCGACCGTGCCCGCGAGCGCTTTGCCAACCGCGAGGCCATCGAATACTACAGCCGGGCGTTGCAGCTTTCGCAACACCTGAGCGACTGCAGATCTGAGCGCTGGCAGGCGGCCGTCGGGCTGGGACAGATCGAACAGCACATCGGTGAGTACGAGGAGGCCACCGCCTGCTACCGGGCCGCGCTGAACGAATGGGGGGAGGCTGCCCCGGAAGCACGCGCACGAGTCATGCTCAGGGTGGGGCAGGTGTGGGAGAGACGCGGCGACCTGCAGGAGGCTGAAGGCTGGTTGCATCAAGGGCTGGCCCAACTCAGCTACGCCAGCGCGACGCTCCCTGAGCTATACGCCCGGCTCTACTCGGAGTTGGGTTGGCTCAGCCTGCGCCGGGGCGCTCTGTCCGCAGCACAGGAGTGGCTGGAACGAGCGCTGGCACTGGTCAGCGATGCCGAAAATTACGACGTTTTGTCGTCCATTCTCAACCGCCTGGGCGCTGTGCACTACGATCGCGGCGAGTGGGATGAGGCAGCGAAGTGTGTCGAACGCGCCCTGGAACTCCGCGAGCGTCTGGGAGATGTGGTAGGTTATGCGCGTTCCCTGAACAACCTGGGCATCCTCAAGGATGCCAGCGGCGATTGGGACAGCGCACTGGTCTACTACGAACGCGCGGTCGAATTGCACGAGCGCATTGGCGAGGTCGAGGGGCTGGCCCAGGTTTGTACGAACCTGGGCGCGCTTTACACCGACCGCGGCAAGTGGGCCAAAGCGGAGGAGAATCTCCTGCGCAGCTTTGCTATCGCCCAGCGGATTGCCCACCCCTACGAATTGGCTCAGGCCCACGCGAACCTGGGCCGTCTCTACCTGCTGCAAGGGCGCTGTGTGGACTGCACTCGGCATCTGGATGCTGCCATCCCCTTGTATACGGAGGCTGGCGCCCACGCGAACCTGAATCTGAGCGATGCTTACTGGCTGCAGGGATTGCTCCACCTGGAACAAGGTCAGATTGACACTGCTCTCCAGTGGGCCGAGCGCAGCCATAAGTTGTTGCAGGAAGTAAGCAGCGCCGACGAGAACGAGTCCGTCGAATGGGGGCGGTATGAGCGGCTGATGGGGCGCATCGCCCAGGCACACGGCGACCTGGAGGCCGCTTATCGCCGCCTGGAACACAGCGCCGCTATTTTCCAGGCCAGCGGTTCGCAGATAGAAGTCGGGCGGACGGCTTACTGGAGCGGTCTGCTATCGCTGGAACTGCACCAGCCGGAGCGGGCCCGCGAGGAACTGGCCGCGGCCCGGCGGATATTCGAGCGGTTGGGGGCTGCCGCCGACCTGCGGCGCGACAAAGAGCAGTTGGCACGGCTTGAAGAGCTGTAGGACAAGTTGGCAACTTGTCCCATGATCAGGATGCGGCCTTTCAGGCTGTCTGCGTTGGCGAAGAATAACGGAAGCGTAGGACGGGATAGCATCCCATCCTACGCTTGCTTCAACTCTGCCCTTTCACCGTCACCCGAGTGCCGGGGTCAGTCGTCGTCCACCCAGTTGTTGACCCCCACACCCGATGTGCCCGAAGGCACATTCTCCAGGTTGGCAAAGGCCGCTGCCCAGTCCGGGTCACCGGTGCTGCCGGACCAACTGCGGCCGCCAGACCAACTCCGGCCGCCTGCCCAATTTTCGTAGCCGCCCGCCCACGTGGTGTAGCCACCGGACCAACTACGCCCGCCAGACCAACTGCGCCCGCCAGACCAACTGCGCCCGCCAGACCAACTGCGCCCGCCAGACCAAACGTTGTAGTCACCGGCCCAACTGCCATAGGCACCGGCCCAACTGTTGTAGCCCTCCTCCCAACTCCCGCTACCGCTGACCCAGTCGTTGAAGTCGCCAGACCAGTTGGTCGTGCCACCGGCCCAGCTATCGTAGCCGCTGGACCAGTCGCTGTAGGCACCGTCCCAGTTGTTGTAGCCGCCAGCCCAGTCACCGTCACTGTCATCCAGGATCTGGAATTCCTCGGTCTCAGGATCATAGATGGTCCAGCCCTCGTAGTGATCCCACGGATCCTGGCCGGCCAGGTCGGCTGCTATGTCCATACCCTGGTTCGCTGCGCACTCGAGGTCGGTGAAGACGGCGTCGGGCGCCCAGACACGACCAGCGCCCTGCTCCCACGTGCCGTAGGCTGCTTCGCCGGTGTACTCACTGAACTGCGGACGCGCGGTCATCGTCATTCGGCACTTCACCTGATCGGGCGTCAGTTCCGGGTGCTCGCTCAGCATCAGGGCAGCGACGCCGGAGACCACAGCCGCCGACATGGAGGTGCCTGCCATTTGGAAGTAGTGACCGTGGACCCGGTTTTCGGGGTATTGCTCGCTCAGGTAGGTGTTCCGCCGCATCAGCGAGATGACGTGGGCGCCGGGCGCGATCAGGTCGGGTTTCACGAAGGCGTCCAGCGTGGGGCCCGTAGCGGAGAAGGGCGCGATGTAGTCGTCGCTGAAGTCCTCGGGCGTGTAGTTGTCGGTGAAGGTGCCGACGGTGATGACGTAGGGGGTGTTGGCCGGCACACCGATGCTCATCGGGTCGGGGCCGCTATTGCCTGCGCTGGCGACCACCACGATACCCGCCTGCCAGGCTGCCATTGTCGCCAGGTTGTACGGGTCGGCCCAATACGGGGCGAACACTGGCGCATACATGGAGATGTTGAGCACGCGGATGTTGTACGTGTCCTTGTTATCCACGACCCACTGAATCCCCTGGATCACGTCCGCGTAGGTGCCTACTCCCGTCTCGTCCAGAACGCGCACGGCCACCAAATTGGCCGCTGGCGACACGCCCCGGTACTCGCCATCCCTCCGTTCATACCTGCTGTTGCCCACAATGCCCGCGACGTGGGTGCCGTGACCGTTGGGATCCCCGGGCGCCCGGCGCAAACGTGGTGGCTCGTACAACCGTCCAGATAACACGTCGTAGTAAGCGAGGAGGCGGTTGCCTCTGCCGTCCGGCGGCAGGCGCAGGCTCATGAAGATGGGATCAATCCCGGTGTCGAGGAAGGCCACAGTGACCCCTGCCCCGAGGTTGTCGGTTTCCCACACCTCTTTGGCCCCGATGGCCTTGGAGAACTCCACGTCGCCCCGGTTGTGGTTGCCAGCCGTTCGCACCGGACGGTCCAACGTCACGCGGATTACACCGGGCGTCTTGGCCAGGCGAGCCAGAGAGTTTTGGGGCACCTCGGCCACTACCGTGTTGATGATGCTGACTTTGGCTGTGACACGACCGCCGTTGGCGCGCACTGCTGCCGCTGCGTCTCCGACGCTGGTGCCCTGTACGATGACACGCACTGAAGACGACGTGGCAGGTGCTGCGCCTACCAGCGTCACCGTCAATAGCGCGCATACGACCAAAAGGGTGACATTTCGGAGCTTAGCCTGGATTTTCATCATATCCTCCCGTCTTCTATCTTTGCTCTACCACCGTAATTTATGTTAGCAGCAGGCCGTTTCATGGAGCGTGGCATAGAGCGTGTCAAACAGCGTGTCAAAAATTGAAGGGAGAACTGCAATTGGAGAGCAATATGATGACGCCGTCCTCGTTCGCCGAAGGTCTTTGACCGAGGCGTAAAGGGCTCGGTCGGGAGATCTTCGCCCATCAGAGCCAGGGGGCTCGGTCGGAGATGCCCCAGCGATTTTTCGGATAGGCTCTTAGGCGCAGCCAAACAGACATGTGGTGTGGAGCAGACTGTAGGCGTTACGCAAGAGGGGGGAGTCGGCAACCTTCCCGAAAGTTTAGAGACGCCTTGGATTGACCTGCATCTGTGTTACCAGGCCTCGTCTTCCGGCTCTGGTCTCAATTCCAGCACCTCGTAGACCGGGTCAGGTTGGCTGTGACCCTTGACCTGTACGTAGCCGATGAACCTGGCCTCAACGTGGTCTTTGACACGCTCGTAAGCCTCGGCGCTGGTGAGAATCTGGCCTGGTTCGGCCAGACTGGAGAGCCGAGAGGAGAAGTTGACGCAGTTACCGATCGCGGTGAAGCTTTGCACCACGGCTGAGCCGATGTTGCCCACCACTGCCTGGCCGACGGTGATGCCGATGCCGAAGTGAAGCCGCTCCCGCTCGTCCACCTGTGCGTGGTGCTCGCGCACGGCCTGTTGCGTCGCCAGTGCCGCACGTATGGCCCGCAGGGTGTGATCCGCTTGTGGCACTGGAGCGTTGAAGATCGCCATCGCGCCATCACCCACGAACTTGTCCAGCATACCCTCCTGACCCAGGATTGCCCCTGCCGCCAGTGTCAGGTGCTTATTCAGCACCTCAATTTGGAACTCTGGCGAAGTTTTCTCGCTAAAGGCAGTGAACCCTCGGATGTCAGCGTAGAAGCTGGTGACCTCCTGGCGCACCCCTCCCAGGCGGACGCTTTCGGGGTTGGAGATCAGCCGCTCGACCACGGCCGGGGACACGTAACGCTCGAACATTCCCCGGATGCGGTGCATCTTGGCCTTCAACTGCCGTCGCTCCGTCAGGTCATCCACCACGATCGCGACGCCAGTGGTCACATTGCGACTATCTTTGAGGGGAGAGAGGTTTATACGCAGCCAGACCGGTCCACGAGGGGGGAGTTCCGGCTGGATTTCGTAGGACACCGTTGGAATCTCGCCGCGTTTGACCAATCTCACCATGTGATGCAGGTCTTCCCCCAGGGAGTGCAGAACCTGTTGACAGGGACAGTCAATAGCATCGCCAGCCTGAATACCCAGAATGACCTCAGCGGCGTGGTTGAAGAGGGTCACCCTGTCTTGAACGTCGGTGGTGATAGCGCCGCTGGCGATGCTGCTGAACGCGTTTTCCATCAGGTGCTTCATCTCGGTGACGGTGGCCAGATTGCGGCGCACACTGGTGAAAAGGCGTGCGTTTTCCACCGCCAGCGCTGACTGGTCGGCCAACGTATTGAGAAAGGCCAGGTCATCGGAGTGATAGGGCTGATTGGAGCGCTTGGGGCCCAGCGCGAGCCAGCCACTCAGTCGCTCCCGGGTGCGCAGAGGCACGTAGACCACCGTTCCCAATGCGTCCATCTGTGCCCGCTCACCGGCCAATTCGGCTGGCAATTCCCTCCCGGCCGGCAGGTACAAAGGTTCCTGGTGGTTCCTCAGCCAGTGTGTCAGCGCACCGTCGGGCACCAAAATGGCCGGAAGTGTCGCGTGTTTACCCCCGCCTATAGTCTGCCCGACGTAGCAAGTCCGATCTTCGTCGTAAAGGCAAGCCCACTGGCAAGTAGGGCGTAGGGTCTCCTCGACCCGCCCGCCGACCCTCGCCAGCGCGACATTCAGGTCTAATGTCTGCGTTAACTCACGGCTGAAGTCCTGGAGTGTGGCCCGGTAGCCCATCGGCTCGTGGCGAAAGACGCGATTCACTATCCGTTGGGCCCAGTTCCGCAGATGGTTGAAGGACAAGACCCTCGCCAGGTGCATGGCGATGTCGCTATGCTTCTGTGACGCGCTCACGAGGAGATCTCCTCAAGGGCAATTGCCAGGCCTTGTCGTGAATGCATGCTCTGAGTATGGATTATGCCAAATAAGTGCAGGAGACGCGGACTGTACACGTTTCCTCCTCCCAACCTTATTATACAGGGAAGCGCGAGTGGGAGCAAGAGGCCTTGCCTATAGTGAAAGCATAGCGCGGCTGAGCCACAACCAACGTAGGGCAAGATGACATCTTGTCCCACAAAATTCTCGCGGACAACGCAAATCTTGTAGGGCAATTCTATATGACGCTTTGACATCTCCGTCAAGCAGGCGCAGGGCACGGTTGCGAATCGCGTCCCGGCGCTGTTCTCAGTTCTCCGCCATCGCCATTTGAGCTTGAGCGGGAGGTTAAGCTGTGAGCGCGCTCAAAGAACGGTACGCGGCCAGGCTGGCGGATTACCTCCAATGGCTAAATTCATAATCAGCGTTACATAATGTGAAACTGCCCAGTTATGGGGCGGTGTTTTTGTCTGGTTTGCTCGCTTCACCGATGCGCAGCAAGTGCCATCAGCCACGCAGTGAGGGCAATTGCCACCGTGCTCTGGCCGCGGATTTGGCCTTCTTTGCAATTGTTGAGGTGCTGTTCGTTATGTTATGCTGAAAATCAAGCCAAACTTGCCCTGAAAGGCCATAGATGGTATAATGGTCTAAAAGGGGGTGTATAATGACAGTGATGAGTATTAGCCAGTTCAAAGACGCGCTTTCCTCTGCGTTGAACCGCGTAGCCTATGGCCGGGAGCGTATCGTCATTGTCAGCCGTGGGAAGCCCAAAGCGGCGGTGATTAGCCTGGACGATCTGAAACGCCTGGATGACTTTGATGACGCACTCGCCGCCCGTGAGGCCGTCGAAGAATACGAGCGCGGTGAAACCATCAGCCTGGAAGAACTCATAGCGGAACTGGAAAAGGGCACCGGTGGCGTACCAGATTAGGATAAGCAAGCGAGTGAGAAAAGCAATGTCCCGCTTTCCTCGGCTGGGTCAAGCGAGGATTCTAGCGACGATCAAAAAACTGGCCGCAGAGCCCCGTCCCGCAGGGTGCAGGCCCGTCAAGGGGGCCGAAAAAGGCACGTATCGTGTCCGAGTGGGGGACTATCGAGTAATCTACGTCGTGATGGATGGTGCACAGGTTGTCATCGTGGCACGAGTGGCTAGACGGGGTGAAAGCACTTACCGAGGGTTAGAGTGAAGGTGGGTGAGCGGAGCGGTTGCGAACCGCGTCCCTTTGTGGTATAGTGCCGCCAAGAACGTGACGCGTGAAGCGTGAAACGTGAAGCAGACAGGAGCGGACTAGCGGATGAAGCGGAAACGATTGATCGTCGGCATCTCGGGGGCTAGCGGCGCGATCTACGGCATCCGGTTGCTGGAAGTGCTGGCGGGGCGTTCCGAGATTGAGACGCACCTGGTCATCAGTCAGGCTGCTCGCCTGATCGTCGCTCACGAGACTGACCGCACGGTGGCGGAGGTGGAGGCGTTGGCCAACCGTGCCTACGCCCCCGATGATCTCGTGGCCCCTATCGCCAGCGGATCCTTCGCCACAGACGGCATGGTCATCACGCCCTGCTCGATCAAGACGTTATCTGCCGTCGCCCATTCCTACGCCGCCAACCTGATGAGCCGCGCCGCCGACGCTACGCTCAAGGAGGGGCGTCCGTTGGTGCTCGTCGTGCGGGAGACCCCTCTGCACCTGGGCCATCTCCGTTTGATGATGCGCGCGGCTGAGATCGGCGCGATCATCTTCCCGCCCATTCCCGCTTTCTACGGCCATCCGCAGACCGTCGCTGGATTCGTGGATGGCATCGTAGGGCGTGTGCTGGCGCGGCTGGGAGTGGAGAACGAGTTGTATGTGAGGTGGCAGGGAGATGAGCACACAAATCAAAGCCGCCACGCGCGGCCTCCCTAGTTTCGTCTGGCGGGAGGGACAGGAACGGCGCTTCCAGATGGTGTGCCGCTGGGTGACGCTACCGGGCCGGCGTGTGCTTGATGTGGGCTGTGGCATAGGGATGTACATGGCCGCCTTCCTCCGCGAGACCCCCCACGTTTTCGGCGTCGAGATCGAGTGCGAGCGGGCGCTGGAAGCGCGGGAGCGGGCCGCTGGTGTGGTCCAGGCCCCTGGGGAACGTCTCCCGTTCTCCGAGGCTGCCTTCGACGTCGTTTTCTCTCACGAGGTGCTGGAACACGTCACCGACGATCAGGCCTGCGTGGCCGAAATGGTGCGCGTGACCCGGTCCGGCGGCCGCATCGTCGTCTTCGTCCCCAACCGGCTCTATCCCTTCGAGACCCACGGTATCTTCTGGCGCGGGCGCTACCACTTCGGCAACATGCCATTGGTCAACTGGCTGCCCACGCCGCTGCGCAACCGGCTGGCCCCCCACGTTCGTGCCTACACCGTCGGTGGCCTGCACCGTCTCTTCGACGGTCTTCCCGTGCGTGTCATTCACCACACGCAAATCTTTCCCGGCTACGATAATATCGTCGCCCGCGCCCCTGTTCCGGGCCGGGCATTACGCGCCGTCACCTACGCCCTCGAGCGCACCCCGCTCCGCGCATTCGGCCTTTCACACATGCTGGTGGTAGAGAGAAATTGACTTCCGGAAGTTACCTTGCCAGTCCTGGCTTAGTGGAGCGAAGAGTCAGCACGAAGCGCTCGATAGCCACCGCCGCGCCATCCTCCGCCAGCGGCGGCGCAACCCAGTCAGCGATCGCTTTGGCCGCCGGACTGCCATTCCCCATCGCCACACCCACCCCGGCCCAGGCGATCATGTCGGCATCGTTGCCCTGATCGCCGACCGCCATCACCTGCGCCCGGGGAACGTCCAGGTGAGCGGCCAGCCGCCGCAGTGCATCCCCTTTCGACACCCCCAGCGGGTTCCCCTCGACGAACATCGCGTGGGAGCGCACTACCTCCATCCGTCCCTCGAAGCGGCGACGCAACTCTGCCTCGACGCGGTCAGCCTCAGGCGGCTCGGCGACGACGATGAATTTGACCGGCTCGTGCTGTTCGAGCACAGGGAGCAGGTCGTCCAGCCAGACCAATCGTTCGCCCAACAAGGTACGATAGAAGGTTTCGGGGTACTGCTGTCCGCCGACGAAGACGTCTTCGTCAGCGTAGAGCACGACGTGCCACCCACGCCGGGCTTGCCATTCCAACACCTCGCGCACCAGCGCCGGCTCCATCGTCGCGCGGTAGAGAGGGGCATCGGAGTCCGGGGCCTGGATCAGTCCCCCCTGGTAGCAGATAAGCGGCGCGGTGATACCCAGGTCCCGCGCAAAAGTGAGCGTGGCGTCGAACATGCGGCCCGTGGCCAGGGTGACGGCCACTCCACACTCCCAGGCAGCGGTGATGGCACGCCGCACCCTGGGGGAGATGACCAGGTCGTCGCCTATCAGCGTGCCATCCAGGTCAAGCGCCAGAAGCCGGATCACGTCTGCACCTTCAGCACCCGGTCGCGCCCGGCCAGGTCGGGGTGTACGCGGACTGTGGCCTGGGGGAAGCAGGTGTGGGCTAGATGGATCGCTGCCTCTCCCTGGTCGGCGCTGATCTCGATCAGCAGCCCGCCGCCGGGGCGCAGTACCGCCGGGGCCTGGACCAGCAGCCGCCGGATGACGTTCAGCCCATCCAGGCTGCCGTCGAGCGCCAGCCGGGGCTCGTGATCGCGCACTGACGCAGGCAGCGAGGCACATTCGTCCGTGGGAATGTAGGGCGGATTGGAGACGATCAGGTCCACCGGGCCGGGGCACGGGGCGAGCACATCGCCTACCATCAGCCGCACCCGCTCGGCGACGCCATGTCGCTCCACGTTCCGCCGCGCCACGGCCAGCGCCGCCGGCGAAATCTCAATGGCGTAGACAGTGGCATTGGGCAAGTGGACCGCCAGGGAGACGGCGATGCATCCGGAGCCTGTGCCTACGTCAGCGATGAGTAGATGAGTAGATGGGAAGCGAGCGGATGAAGAACAAGCAGCAAGGGCCAGGTCCACCAGCGTCTCAGTTTCGGGGCGAGGGATGAGGACCTCAGGCGTGACCTCAAACTCCAGATTGTAGAACTCGACGCGACCGGTGAGGTAGGGGAGGGGATAGCCGGAAGCACGGCGGTGGATAAGGGCTCGGTAGTTGGATAGTTGGTCGGGAGTGAGGATGCGTTCGGAGTGGGCCAGCAGCGCGGTGTGGGAAATGTCCAGCGCGTGGCTCAGCAGTACCTCGGCTTCGAGGCGGGGCGCGTCGGTAGCGGCGCTGAGGAGGGCGGAGGCCTCTATGATGCTCTCTCGTATCTCCCGCGCCCGTTCGCACACCCGCTCCACGTCAATTCCCTGCATCACGATGTCACCTCCCGAAGGTATTCCTGAACGTAGTACGAGAATTCCATGTAGGCCAGCCCTACCCGCTCAATGAGATTGGTCAGGCACTCGTCGTCCCGGCCAAAGAGCACCTCCCCGCGATGTAAAACGCTATGTTGGAAGCCAAGGGGGGCCTCGTTCAGAACGTGTACATCTGCAGGGACGTGCAGAGCCAGTGTCAGGTCAACGGAGAGTGCCATCTCATACTCGAAGAGATCCCGCCCCGAGGCCCAGACGGGGTCCAGGTAAACGGCCACGTCCACGTCATAGTACGGCAGAGCCTCGTCCACGAAGGAGCCGTGGAGATAGGCGAAGGCAATTTCCTGATGCGGCTCCAACGCTGCCTGGAGTCGCTGCCGGAGGTCCGCCCGCCGTTCTATCACCGAGCCTCTCCCATAGCCTGCATGCGTTCGGCCTGTTCCTGCACGTTCAGTTCGTTAATGAAGGGATCGAGATCGCCGTCCAGTACATCAGGCAGCCGGTGGAGAGTCAGACCGGTGCGGTGGTCGGTGACGCGATTCTGGGGGAAGTTGTAGGTGCGAATTTTCTCGCTACGCTCCCCGGTGCCCACCTGTGCCCGCCGGGTCTTGGCCACCTTTGCCTCCTGCTTCTGACGCTCTTGCTCGTAGAGACGCGCCCGCAGGACGGCCAACGCCCGCAGTTTGTTCTGTGTCTGCGAGCGCTCGCTTTCGCAGGCGGCGATCATCCCCGTCGGCTTGTGGATGATGCGAACGGCGGTGGCGTTCTTTTGCATGTGCTGCCCGCCGGGGCCGGAGGAGCCGTAGGCCTCAATCTCCAGGTCCTTGATGTCAACGTGAACCTCCACCTCGTCCACCTCCGGCAGGACCGCGACGGTGGCGGTAGAGGTGTGGATGCGTCCGGAGGACTCGGTGATGGGCACTCGCTGGACGCGATGGACGCCACTTTCAAACTTGAAGCGGGAGAAGGCCCCCTGTCCTTTCACGTCAAAGATTACCTCTTTGAAACCACCGATGCCGGTAGAATGGGCGCTCAGCAATTCCGTCTTCCATCCCTGCCGTTCGGCATAGCGGGTGTACATGCGGTAAAGGTCGGCAGCAAAGAGACCGGCTTCGTCACCACCGGCCCCGGCGCGGATCTCGACGATCACGTCCTTGGCGTCGCGCGGGTCTTTGGGGAGCAACAACTGCTGAAGGCGAGCCTCCAGTTCGTCCAGCCGGGCTTGCAGACTGGCAACCTCCGCCTCGGCCAGTTCACGCAGTTCGGGGTCAACGTCATCTGTAAGCAGCGTCCTTGTCTCCTCCAGTTCCTCAGCCGTGTCTTTGTAGGCCCGATAGGCGGTGACGATTTCCTCGATATCGGCCTGCTTTTTGGCGCACAGGGCCACGCGCTCGTAGTCCTGCGCCACGGCCGGGTCGGCCATCAGGCGCGTCAGTTCCTCGTATCGTTTTTCGACTTTGTCCAGTCTCTCTAGCATAGGCTCCTCAACTTGTACAGTGGGGCGGCCTGCCCAGGCCGCCCCGCGTGCCATCAGTATTATAGCAGAGAGATATGAAGCGTCAAGCGACTACTGCGGTCGCTCGGTTAGCTTCACCTGGACGTTTTGCTCCTCCCCGTCACGGATGATGGTCACCTCGACAGTATCGCCGACCTGCGTCTGGGTCTCCAGGCAGACGGTCAGTTCCTGGAAGTCGGCCAACGGCTCGCCGTTGATGGCGGTAATGGTGTCGCCACCCAGCGGGATGCGGGTATTGTCCAGCCTCACGATATGGTCACCACCCCGGATACCAGCACGATCGGCGGGGCCGCCGGATACTACCTCGATCACCAGCAACCCTTCTTCCACCGGCATCTCCACACCGGCCTGGCGGAAGGCGCGCACCCGTTCCGGCGTCAAGCCGAGCAACTGCACACCCAGCCATGGGTGCGGGTAGTGTCCGTGGGCGATCAACTGGGGCACCACGCGCCGCACCGTGTTGGCCGGCACGGCGAAACCGATGCCGGCATTGGTGCGGCTGGGGCTGACGATTTGCGAGTTCACCCCGATGACGCGCCCGCCCAGGTCCAGCAGCGGCCCGCCGGAGTTGCCGGGGTTGATAGCAGCGTCGGTCTGGATGGCCTCGCCGATGAAGCGACCATCGGGGCTCTGGATGACCCGCCCCAGCGAACTGATGACCCCAACCGTCAGCGTACGTTTCAGCCCGAATGGATTGCCTATGGCAACGACGAACTGCCCCACGCGCAGGTTATCCGAATCGCCCAGCACGACCGGCTCAGGCAGGTTATCGGCCTCGATGTGGATCACCGCCAGGTCGTTGGAGGGATCCACGCCGACGACCTCGGCCGGGTAGACCTCCCCATCGGCCAGCGTGACGGATAACTCCTCCGCGTTTTCCACCACGTGATAGTTGGTGACGATGTGGCCCTCCGTGTCGTAGAGAAATCCGGAACCTGTGCCCTCCTGGGGGACAGGGCGGAAGAAGAAATCGTAGGCGTAAACAACGCTGGTGATGTTGACCACGGCCGGCCCGGCCAAGTCATAGACCGCCTCCACCTGGGCTTCCAGTGCATTGGCAGGCTCCTCAGAGATCGTAGGGGGCAGCGAGGGCGCCTGCGGCGGGGCCGGCGTGGGAGTTGGAAGCACCGCTGGCGTCGGGGTGGCAGTGGAAAGCAGCAACTTGTTGGGCAGGCCGCATCCCAGCGCCGCGCCTACCAATACCACAACTGCTACCAGAATAGTAATCCGGGATTTGCTCATTGCTCTACACCTCCAAAGGATGTCAGGAGCGCCTCCAATCGTGTCATCTCCGCTCGCAGTTCCTCGATCTGGCGGCGCATGTGCAGGATGATCTCCACTCCAGCCAGGTTGACCCCCAGATCGGTGAGACGACGGATGCGGCGCAGTTCGGCCAGTTCGGCCTCGGTCAGCGTCTCGCTTACCAGCCCCCGTTGGATGTAGCGACGGACGGTGCGGGGGGATAGGCATGCCCCGTGGGCAGCGATGGTGATCGTGATGCAGGTGGTCTGCTCTCGCTCGGTCATCGTCCGTCAGCCTCCTCCTGCAAGATATGCCGCAGTTCCTCAAACAGTTCCCGCTGGCGCGGGGTGAGGGCCGTCGGCAGCCGCACGTCCACCTTGGCGTACAAATCGCCGTGCTGCTCGGGCTGCCGCAGGCGGGGCAACCCCTTGCCCCGCAGGCGGAAGACGCGCCCGTTCTGCGTGCCAGCCGGGATGGTGAGCATCACGGGGCCACTCAGCGTCGGCACCCGAACCTGGCCGCCGAGGATAGCCGTGTAGAGATCCACCGCTACCGCCACGTGCAGGTCGTCGTCCCGGCGTTCAAATTGCGGGTCGGACAGCACCTTGACGTGCAAGTACAGATCGCCCGCCTCTCCGCCTGCCGCCCCCGGCCCGCCCTCGCCGGACATACGGATACGGGTGCCCGTGCGGGCTCCGGATGGGATCTTCACCTCCAGCCGGCGTCCGTCTTTCTGAAGGACACGCTGGGTGCCCTGGCAGGCTTCCCGCAGGCTGATCTCGACCTCCTGTTCATAGTCCTGCCCGCGCTGAGGACGGACGCGGTACTCGAAGCCGCCCTGCGCGGCCCCAGACCCCATCCCGCCGAAGACCTGGCTGAAGAAATCGGAGAACGGGCTGGCCCCACCGAATAGGTCCTCTATGTCCTCCGGCGTGCCGTAGCGGACGTGGACCTGCTGCCCTGATCCACCGGGAGAACCCGTGGCCCAACGGCTCCAATCGAAGCCGTCAGGACGGCCACCGGCCTGTTGCCAGCGATGCCACTCGGTCCCCAGTTGGTCGTACTTGCGACGCTTCTCCGGGTCGGAGAGCACCTCGTAGGCCTCGTTGATCTCCTTGAAGCGCTCTTCGGCTCCTGCGTCGCCCGGGTTTACGTCTGGGTGATGCTGGCGAGCAAGCCGGCGAAAGGCGCGCTTGATTTCCTTATCGTCGGCATCTTTGCTGACGCCGAGAATTTGGTAATAGTCTCTGTATTCCATCGGGATCGTACTGCGTTTTGCGTGAGGTCAGGTAGCGACGATGACGCTGGCGGGGCGCAGGAGACGGTCTCCCAGGCGGTAGCCTGGCTGCACTACCTCGACCACCACGTCTGGCTTGGCACCAGCATCCTGGTGAGGTATGATGCCTACTGCTTCGTGCCACGCAGGATCGAAAGGCTGTCCTTGCGCCTGGATAGGTTCTACGCCCTCCCGATCCAGGAGTCGCGCCATGGTCTGATACGTCAGGCCCACCCCCTGCTGGAGGCTCTCGGCATCCGCCCCATCTGCATCCAGCGCCCGCTCCAGGTCGTCGGCTATGTGCAAGAAGGCCCGCAGCAACCGCTCGCGGTCGGCGGTGATGCGCTCCTCGGCTAGGCGCTGCTGCCGCTTGCGGAAGTTCTCGATCTCGGCCTGGAGACGCAGCGCCCGGCCGCGCCACATCTCCAAGGTTTCCTCTCCCTCTGGCTCCCGCGTGTTACGTATTGCGCGCTGCGTGTTCCGCTTTACGTCTTGCGTCTCCGGCCGTGCAGAGGTCACCGGTGACTCCGCCAACGTCACATCTTTCCGATCCATCACAGGCGGAACAGCGTCGGCAACCGGTGGCGCACCAGCAGACGATGTCCGCTCCGAAGCGAAAGATGGGTTAATGTGGATGGGTATCCTTACTCTCGTCTGCATACTCTATCCTCTTGGCGTGATTGGAAATATGGGAGACGTGATGCGTGTTGCGTATTGCACATTACGTCTCCCTCGCTGCCTTGCTCCCCTGCAATCTGCTATACTTCGTGGAACTCGCCCTCGACCACTTCTTCGTCGCCTCCCGGTGGCGGCCCGGCGCTGTACCCTGGCGGTGGCCCGGCAGGCCCTGCTTGTGGCCCGCCCGCCGCCTGCTGCTGCGCGTACATCTGCTGCCCGATGGCGTAACTGGCCTGCTGCAATTGCTCGATCAGTTGCCGGATGCGGGCTGCGTCGTCTCCCTCTTTCGCTTGCTTCAAGTCCTCAATGACCTGCTCGATGCGCCCACGGTCAGACGCGGACACCTTGTCGCCCAAGTCGCGCAGCGTCTTCTCCATTTGGTAGATTAGCGCATCGGCGGTATTGCGTGCCTCTATCAGCTCCTTGCGCCTCTGATCCTCTGCCTCGTGCCGCTTTGCGTCCTGCACCAGCCGCTCTACTTCTTCCTCGCTCAGGTTCGTGGTGGCGGTGATGGTGATCTGCTGCTCCTTGCCGGTGGCCTTGTCCTGGGCCGAG
>CAYPOY010000026.1:0-26322 GCA_964412395.1 uncultured Anaerolineales bacterium
GGACGTTGGTCAACGTCCACTACTGACTCACACGTGCATCGTCACTGTTCCAATGTTCCGAAAATGGCTGTGGGACAAGATGCCATCTTGTCCTACGGGTTCTACCATTTCCACCGCTCGCGCCCTGACGTAGCCGTGCACCAGTCCGTAGACCTGCTGGTAGATCAAGATCTGTTCTCCACGGGTGCGCCCCTGTAACCGTCGGCCCACATTCACCGCGTCTTCAACGACGGCAACACTCACTAGTTGCGGCGCACCAGATATCCGCCGCGCTGCCCGCACTGCCCGCAGTAGACGATCCTGCTGTGGAAGAGGAGCAAGACAATAGACCCGTCGGGGCGCTCAGCGAGACCGAGCATCTAAACACTCGTGGGGAAAGATGGGAGAGCGATGTCGCTTTTTGAGGTAGGGCTCGGTCGGGAGACCTTCGCCCGTTCGGCAAGGTCTCCTGACCGTCGCCGGAGACCTTCGCCCGTTCGGCAAGGTCTCCTGACCGTCGCCGGAGACCTTCGCCCAACGTCGGGAGACCTTTGCCAACGGCGCAAAGTTTGGCAAAACAGTCTATCTGAGATATAATCAAAAAGGGATAATGATCTTGTCAGCCTATCCCACATCGAGCCAGGTTGAACAGCCGGCTCCCATGGGGTGACTATGTCAGAACGGGGCAACCTCCCGACCAAGTCAGAACTGGCTGCGGCCTTACGTAACTGTCTGCCCTCGTCTCTTGAGCGACAGTATCTCCTCGGTGACGAGGTCAAAGACCCTTATCCCTGCGCGCAACACCTGGCTGCGCTGTTGCGCACTATCTCCACGTACCTCCCCCGCCAGGTGGTCGCCCCCTTGCTGGCAAACCCGGAGCCAGGCAAGGTAGAGGGGGGCTTCACCTGCGGCACGATGATGTTCGCCGACATCTCCGGCTTCACGGCTATGTCGGAAAAACTCTCCCAATTGGGCAAAGAGGGTGCTGAGGAGATCACGGCCATCGTAAACCGTTTCTTTGCCGCTTTGCTGGAGGTGACCGACCACTACGGCGGCGACCTGCTCAAGTTCGGCGGCGACGCGCTGCTAGTCTTCTTCGGAGGCGAAAGTCACGTGCTCCGCGCCTGCCTGGCCGCGCTGCAGATGCAGGACACCATGTCCCGCTTCTCCGAAACGGTCACCTCTCAGGGGGTCTTCCGGCTGCGGATGACGATAGGCTTAGGCAACGGCCCGCTTTTCATGGCCAACCTGGGCTCGGAAGAAAGTATGGAGTTCGCCGTGATGGGCCCTGGCCTGGCTCAGATGGCGCAGGCGGAAGACCGTGCCTCAGCGGGTGAGATCTTTATAGACGCGGAGACGTACGATGCCGCCGGTGACCAGGCAATCACTGACCAAACACGGGATGGCTTCCACCGGCTGGTTGGCTTTCAGGAGAGTAATCTTGACTTGAGTGGCGTGCAGGAGAATCCTCTGGAGACCCTGCCCCCACCTCCAATGGGAGACGACAGCTCGGCGGCTGGCTCCCCCCCTCCAGGGGGGACTGGGGGGGGCGAAGTCACCCTACGCTGGATTGCGGATATGGTGCGGCGCATCGATGCTCTGGCGCTCTTTCTTCCGCCCGGCCTGATGGACAAAATCAAATTGGAGCCGGAACGGATCGCCATCGGCGGTGAATATCGCCCAGTGACGGTCATCTTCGCCAATTTCTATGGCATTGACGAGATCATCCAGGAACTGGGTGCGGGGCGCAGCGCCGAAGTCACGGCCATTCTCAACGCTCACTTCACGACGATGAGACAGATCATCGCCAAGTACGGTGGTGTGGTCAACAAAGTGGATAGCTACGCCGTGGGCCACCGCATTATGGCCCTCTTTGGCGCACCCCGCGCTCACATAGACGACCCCGAGCGGGCCGTACGGGCAGCGCTGGAGATGCAGGAGGCGATGGCAACCTTTGCCGAATTGAACACCTCCTGCGGACTCTTCTGCCTCAAACAACGCATCGGCATCAACACTGGCCTGGTCTTCGCCGGCAACGTCGGCTCGCTCACCCGCCAGGAGTACTCGGCCATGGGTGACGAAGTGAACCTCACCGCCCGCCTTATGGCCGTGGCCACCGAGGGCCAGGTGATTGTTAGCCAGAGCACCGCCCGCCAGTCCGGCGGCGCTTTTCTGCTCCACGAACAGGAGCCGGTGCGCGTCAAGGGCAAATCATTGCCCGTCCACAACTACGAGGCGTTGGGCCTGCAAGAGCATCGCGTCCGCGCCGACTACAAGCGTCCATTGATCGGTCGCGACGACGAATGGCAGACGATCCATGCGCTGACTGACCTGGGGCTGGCCGGCGAGACGCAGGTGCTGACGATTTTCGGCGACGCGGGGCTGGGCAAGTCGCGCCTCCTTGAAGAGGTGACCGCTCATTGGACTGAGGAGCATGGGGCATTGAGCATCAGTGCCTCCTGCCCTTCCTTTGGCCGCCACACGCCCTATCTGCCCTGGCTGGATCTGCTCCGCGCTCTCTTTGGCTTCAACCCGGCCGACTCCGACCGGGTAAAGCTGGAAAAGATCGAGGTTCTCTTACGTGAGATAGACCCAACCTGGCGCGACTGGACGGGGCTGATCGGGCGCCTGCTGGGCATGGACGTCGAAGAGAGCGACATGGTACGTGCTCTCGATGCCCAGACCCGCCAACGGATGACCTTTCGCGTTGTCACCGGGCTGGTGGATCACGTCGCCAGCGAACAGCCGCTGCTGCTGGCGATAGACGACCTGCAATGGGCCGACGACACCTCCGTCGAACTGGTCAACCAGGTGGCGCAACAGGTGACCGGGCGGCCGCTTTTGCTGGTGCTGGCCCACCGGCCGGAGGAGTCGTTGGCGTTAGACGTGGCTGACCTCCCCTATTACACTGGTCTCCGGCTGAAGGAGCTTTCAGACGAGGGCAGCCTGCGCCTGCTGGACATCTTCCTGCCTACCACACCCCAGATGCCGCAGCGACTCAAGGAGTTGATCCTCAAAAACGCACAGGGCAACCCGCTCTTTATTGAGGAGGTGGCCCACGCCCTGATCGAAAACTACCTGACCCTGGACGAGGAGAGCGGCACCTACCACGCCCGGGCCGACCTGGAGCAGATTGAGGTGCCCGACTCGGTCAACCGGGTGATCATGAGCCGTATAGATCGGCTGGATGAGAGCAGCCGCAATGTGCTGCGGGTCGCCTCGGTCATCGGCCAGGAGTTCGAGCATTGGCTGCTCAGCGCCATCTATCCCTATCGCCGGGCGGAAGGTGAACTGCGCGAGCGACTGGATATGCTTTCGCAGCGGGAGATTCTGGAAGGTCCCCCCCCCTCTGTCCCCCCCGCCCGCGGGGGGGAGGTAGGGGGGGGGCCCCCCGCCCGCGGGGGGGAGGTAGGGGGGGTGTACCTCTTCCGCCACATTCTGACCCGCGAGGTGGCCTACGAAAGCCTGCTCTACGCCGACCGTCGCCAACTGCACCGTCGCATCGGTGAATCCATCGAGACCCAACGGGCTGGCCGGCTGGCCGAATACTGGGAGGTGCTGGCTTACCACTTTGGCCTGGCCGAGGAGTGGGAGAGGGCGCTCAACTATCACCTGCCAGCCGGTCACAAGGCACTGTCCTTCTACGCCATCGAGGACGCCTTCCTCGCCTTCCGCCGGGCTCTCAAAGCGGCAGAGCGGATGCCAGGCAGCGAAGATCGCCAACTGGTGGCTCACGAAGGACTGAGCAAAGTGCTGGACACGCTGGGCAACTATGACGAGGCATTGGCCCATATCTACCAGGCGCAAGACCTGGTGATGGTGATTGGCTACTCGCCGGAGGAGATAGCCCGCCACCTGGCCGATCTGTGTCGCAGGGCGGCCTCTATCCACGAGAAAAAGAGTGACTACGATACGGCTGCCAACTGGCTGCATGGGGGGCTGATTGCGCTGGCAGAGATAGAGGCGCTCGAGGCGGCGCGCATCTATCTGATGCGCGCAGGCATCTATCACCGCCAAGGGAACAACGCCGAGGCGCTCCGATGGTGCCAGCGCAGTCTGGACCTCGCCAGCCGTTTGAAGGACGAGGACAAAGCACGTCTGAAGGTTCTGGCGCATGCCTATTTCCTTCAGGGCTCGATCTACATCCGTTATGGTGACAATGCGCGGGTCATCGAGGTGTGTCAGAAGAGCCTGGCGCTGTACGAGCAATTGGGAGATATTGCGGGGGCCGGATCGGCGCACAATAATCTGGCTACGGCTTACTTTGAGCTGGGCGATTGGGCGCAGGCTACTGAGCACTATCAGATGGCGCTGGAGATCCAGACCAAGATTGGCAATGTGCACGAGTGCGGGTTGATCTCTAACAACCTGGGTGGCGTCTATCGGGATCGCGGTCAGTTGGAGCAGGCCGAAGCGCTCTACCAGCAAAGCCTGCAAACCTGGCGGGAATTGGGATCAACTTATGGAGAGGCATTCCTCTATATGAACATTGCCTATGTTGCGCTCAGACGCCAGCAATGGGATCAAGCCATCGAGTATTTGACCCAGAGCCAGGAGTTGTGTGCCCAGATTCGGGCCGAGGATTTTCTGGCCGAAGCCTATCGCCACCTGGCCGAGGCGTGCCTGGGACTCGGTCAAATCGCCCAGGCAGAAGAGTGGGCCAGGAAGTCTCTAGAGTTAGTTCGGGCACAAGAGATGAAGCTGGAGGAAGGCCAGACCCGCGTGGTATTGGGGCAGATCCATCGCGCCCGGTGCGAGTGGGACGCGGCCGAGCGGGAACTGCAGGCGGGCCTGGCTATTCTCGAGTCGTTGGACAGCCAATACCGGGTGGGGCAGGCGTTGTTTCAGTTGGCCCAATTGCACGGCGATTTGGGCCGCGATGACCAATTTCGCGAGGCCCTTCATCGGGCCAGCGCTATTTTCGAGCGCCTGGGGGCGCAATTGGATCTAGAGCAGGCAATGGCTGTGAGAAAAGGTGGTGGTGATATGTCGTGACTACGCCGAACGAGGACGTAGGGGCAATCCCTTGTGGTTGCCCTCCGCCGAATTGCTAACGTCACACTACAAGCGTGACCTACAGCTACAAAGGGAAGGAGAACCAGATGTACCGCAAAAGATTTACCTGGCTTATTTTAGTGACCGCACTGCTCCTCTTGCCTCAGGCCACTCCCCTGCCTGTCCTCTCACAGGCTCCCGACCCCCCCCGGCCCCCCCGAAGCGGAGGGGAGAACATCCCATCGCCTCGGTCAGAGACCTTCGGCGAACAGTCAGAGACCTTCGGCGAACAAGGACGTAGGGGCAATCCCCTGTGGTTGCCCTTCGGCGAACAAGGACGTAGGGGCAATCCCGTTGGGCGAAGGTCTCCCGACCGAGCCCTGCCCTTGCAGGCGACCAATCCCAGCATCTTTGTGGACGAAACGTATAACGACGTTTACGGCTATACCGATGCTTATGCTTCTGTGACCGTCGTGCTTAAGGACTCCGGCGGCAGCACCAAAGAGACCGTCTACGGCACAGCCGATAGCGGTGGATACTACTACGTCTACTTCTACTACTCGTACGTCGATCCAGGGGACGTGGTCGAGGTGACGGCTGGCAGCAACTTTGCCAGCCTCACCGTTGACACCCTCACCGGGCGGGTGGACCGCGTCAACGACCGGGTCACCGGCACTGCGCCTGCCGGGCGGGGTATGTCTGCTTCCATCTGGCAGGAGCGGGCCAGTTGCAGCAGCGAGTACGACTATGTTTGGTTCTCCAGCGGTGCGGGCAGCTTTAGTGTGACGTTCCCCTATGTCACCGACATCATCAATGGAGCATACGTCTCGATCTACTCCTACGACGCCAACGAGAACGCGACGATCATCTATCGTCATGCTCCCGTCCTTTGGGCTGAGCACTTGAGGAACGAAGCCTGGGGTTACGTCGAGCCTTATGCGGCTTTTACCGCTGTGCTCAGGGACGCCGGCGGCGGGGTTCGGGAGACCATCTCGGACACTGCGGGCGAAACTGGCTACTATTGGGCACCGTTTGCTACGCCCTTTGCCGCTGGCGATCGGATAGAGGTCACCTTCGGCGGCGAGACGCTGATTGTACCGCTAAATCTGATCGGCAATATCAACACCGCCGCCGACACCGTTTCGGGCATGGCGCACGGGCCGAATGTCCCTTTGGTGGTTGATGCCTATCACTATGACGCTGTTCGGCAAGGTCTCCTGACCGTCGCCGATGGCTACTACGACGAGTATTGCAGCGAGGCAACGGCCGGCAGCGCCAGCCCTTACGCCTACACGGCAGACTTCTCCGGGATTGTAGACCTGGTCGAAGGCGATTATGCCTACGTCAACGCATATTCGGCGGACTATAACTACTACCAGGTTCGCACGTACGCCTGCCAGGAGACCGCGATCGCCAACTTTACCACCTTCGACAACGAGGACAACAACCACACCGGTGCCTGCGATGGTGATATGGACATTTACCTGTTCAACGACGACGCACTGGCTCCTATCGAGTTTAACATCCTGGTTACCGAGCCTGCGATCGAGTCGGCCTGGCTGTTGATCAACGCCTGGGACATTGACGAGGAGTCCGGTGAGCGCGACGCTGTCAGCTTCAACGGCCATCCCCTGGGTGCTCTCACTGGCGCCGACAGCACATGGAGCTCCTCTGTCTTTAACGTCAATCCCGCCTGGGTACAGATGGGCGACAACCTGGTGGAAATTGACATTGATATCCTGCACCCCGACGATCCGCATTGGGCCGTGAAGGTGGATTGGGGCCAGTTGCTGCTTAATCAGCAAAGAGGCAATGCCTATTTCCGCTATGCCCGGCTGGATCAAACCGGCTACGAACCTGGAAGTACCATCTATGTGGACGCCGAACTGGACACCGTCCTGACCAGCCAGACCCTGGACCTGGAGTTCAACCTGATCGGCCCGGATGGGTTCGTCATTGACAGCCACGTCTACTACGGCTGGCCCATCAACGACGTCTACGACGAGCCCTATTCCACCTCTTTCTACCTATCCTACGGCGCTGATCCGGGCATCTATCAGGTCAAGGCCATGGCCTTCGACTCTGGCACCCCCTTCTTACAGGACACAGAGACGCTCGAGTTCGTCGTGGACAATTACGAGCCCAACAACCTGTGGACCGATGAGTGGACTCAGGAGTACCCTATCGCCACTGGCACGGCCTACGAATCCCGCATCCTCCGAGGAGACGACCTGGAGTGGTACAAGCTGATGGTGCCCCAACCCGCTGTGGTTACCGTGACGCTGACCAACCTGCCCGAGGACTATGACCTGGTGCTCTTTGCTGACCTTGACGTTGCCCCTGGGGGGACAGCGGAAGACGTGTTGGGCGAGCTGGGCGACAGCCAGGAAGTGGACGCCGCCGGCCAGATGACGTCCATCGGCCAGATGACGTCCATCGGCCAGATGACGTCCATCGGTCAGATGACGTCCATCGGCCAAATGACGTCCATTGGTCAGATGACGTCCATCGGTCAGATGACGTCCATCTCGGCCCAAAGTGGCAGGGCCAACGAGGTCGCCACCACCCGGGTGCGCGTGCCGCGTACAACGCTTTACATCCTGGTGGTGTCTACGAATGGAGCGTCTAGCCAGAGGCCGTATCGCCTGCAGGCGAGCAGTATGCCTCTGGAGGGTTACGGTGAGTGCCATACCTCCATCACGCCTGGAGAGGCTACCTCCGTCTACCCTCCCACCGTCACCGATCCCGAAACCCTGATCCTGCTCAACTACCGGCGGATGGGCGGACAATACGGGAGCACGGCCGCAGGCGATTTGCGCGACAAACTGCACGCCCTGGCCGATCACCCCACTGTGAATGGCGTGGTCGTCCCGGTGGAGAATAATGCGGCGGTAAGCAACGCCTACTTCAATTGGGATAACTACAACGCCTGCGATCCCAACACGGCTAATCAAGTCGGCGATGCCATCAAGGACATCGTGCTTTCCTACTACCAGGTCTACTCGCCAACGCTGAAATACCTGGTCATCGTCGGCGATGATCTGATGATCCCCCTCCGACGTGTGCCCGACGACGCCTACATTGCCAACGAGTCGGCCTATCTAGGCCAGGCTGGACTGAATCCCAGCAACCCCACATACGCGGCTCTGGATCACGGTTACAGTCTGAGCGACGACTTCTTCGGGGACATCAGGCCGTTGCGCTGGAGGGGGCGTGAACTGTACGTGCCCGATCTGGCCGTGGGAAGGCTGGTGGAGTCGCCTGCCGAGATCGAAAGGATCGTTGACCAGTACATCGCGCGGAACGGGATGTTTGCTCCGACCTCTGGTCTGGTCACCGGCTACGACTTTTTGATTGACAGCGGCGAGGCGATCAGCGAGACGCTGGGCGCGCGCGGGATCACCCCTGCGACGCTGATCAACGACGCGTGGGTTGATGACGACCTGGAAGCGGACTGGCTGAGCACCCGCCAGGATCTGGCCTCGCTCAACGCCCATTTCCAGCACTGGGAGGCCATCCCGCCACAAGAGGCCGAGACCACCACGGCCAGCGAAGTTGCCGCTGCCAGCGCCGACATGGGCGGCGCGGTCAACTTCTCGATGGGCTGTCACAGTGGGTATAACGTCCACGACGCCCACGCTATGCCCGACTACCAACTCGACTATCCCCAGGCCCTGGCCCAAAAGGAGGCCTGGTGGATCGGCAACACAGGCTATGGCTACGGGATGGATGACGCCGTGTCCTTCACCGAGCGGTTGATGCATCTCTTTGCTCGCCATTTGACCTCTCAGGCACAGATGCCTGTCGGTCAGGCGTTGGTGCAGGCCAAGCGAGAATACCTGGGCGAAGTGCCCAGCGGTGGGTTCGGCACCTATGACGAAAAGGCCATGATCGAGTCCATGCTGTATGGCCTGCCCATGTACAAGGTTAGCGTACCCAGCCCTGGTCCGTGGAGCCAGGGGGCGGGCCAAACGGTGGCACAAGGCGAGGTCCATGCAGCCAGCGTGTACCTGGTGGACAAAATCCTATCCATAACCTACGACGATAAGAGCACTACACCTGACGGAAGCTATTTCACCATAGATGGGCTGGCTCAGTCCAGCCCGGGGCGGCCCATTCAGCCCAAGACCAGCATCCAACTGGATACTGTGCCGAATATGAAGCCCCACGGTGCGCTCTTGCTCGGTGGCGAATCAACGACAGAGACTGGCTTCGACCCCCTCATCGCTCGCCCCGTGACCACCAGCACCGAGGGGTTAGAAGAACCCGACTTTGAGGCTTTGGCCTGGTTCCCGTCCAAAATGTCCACCGTCAATCGCCTGGGGGCGGAGGACCGCCTGGTGGTGGTCCCGGCTCAATTCCTGGGCAAGCAGGATGAGGGTGAAGAGCGACGCTTCACTGAACTGACCTTTGCCGTGACCTACTCCGACAGCGTTGACTTTACGCCCCCGGCCATCTGGGAAGTAGCAGGCCATATCTTTGTAGGAACGGCCACATTTAAGGTGTCGTCCGATGATGCGTCCGGCATTGAACGGGTGCTGGTTACGTACAACACAGACGGCACCACCTGGCAAAGCGCTGACCTGATCTACCGCGCGTACACTGGGCAGTGGGAGACGTCGGTGGCAGGTCTGGCAGACGAGGTCAATTACTTCATCCAGGTGATGGACGCCGCCGGCAACGTTACCGTCAGCGACAACAAGGGCCGGTACTTCGTTCCCGACAAATACGGAATCTACCTGCCGCTCATCCTACGCAACTCTTCATAGCGCGGCAAAGCTGCGAGTCTGCGAGTTTGCAAGTTTGCACATATCGGTTCGGCGAACGAGGACGTAGGGGCAATCCCCTGTGGTTGCCCTTGTGAATCATGATTCTCGCGGACAACGAAAGGGCTCGGTCGGGAGACCTTCGCCCAACGGGTAGTACCATGCTGTGCCCGGTGCAGGTTTGTATCGGGCACGCGGGTTTGGGGCGCGGTATATCGGCTCCTGCCAACGAAAGGGCTCGGTCGGGAGACCTTCGCCCAACCCTTCGCCCAACGGCGGAGGCCTTTGCCCATCAGGGGGTATCAGAAGTAGAAGCGCAAGTCTAGCGGACGGGAGGTAAAGAGATGGGAAAGCGACTGTTTCTGATAGGCGTAGCTGCCTTGGCGGGGCTGACTTTGGCCCTGCCGTGGTTCTTCGGGCTCGGTCAGGAGACCTTCGCCCAACGTGGGGCTCGGTCGGAGGCCTTCGCCCAACGTGGGGCTCGGTCGGAGGCCTTCGCCCAACGTGGGGCTCGGTCGGAGACCTTCGCCCAACCCTTCGCCCAACCCGAAGTTCGGCAAGGTCTCCTGACCGTCGCCGAACGGCGGAGCGCGTCGGGCGTAGTCGCGCCAGCAGCCATGCGTCCCGAGGCCCCCAGTGCCTCTGCCGCTGAACTACATGTCTGCCCTGGTGGGTGTGATTACTCATCTGTCCAGAGCGCAGTGGACGCCGCCAACGACGGCGACGTCATCAAGGTCGCCACCGGTGTCTACACCGATGTGCACGCCCGGGCGGGAGTGACCCAGGTGGTCTACATCAGCAAGACGGTGACCGTCCAGGGTGGCTACACCACGACCAACTGGGCCACGTCCTATCCCATCACCCAACCCACCACGCTGGATGCCCAGGGGCAGGGGCGGGTGCTCTACGTCACCGGCGACATCAGCCCGACCATCGAGGGGCTGCGCATCACCGGGGGCGACGCGGCCTGGCTGAGCGGCGGTCCATCAGGTTACGACGCCGGCGGAGGGGCGTACGTCATCACCGCCACCGCCACTATCAGCAACAGCCATATACTCAGCAACACCGCCGAACCGTACGGTGGTGGGCTGTACCTGGCCTATAGCGACGCCACCATCAGGGGGAACATTATCGGTAGCAACACAGTAGGCAGTGATGTAGATGAGAGCAGAGGCGGTGGGGTGTACCTGTACTATAGCGATGCTACGTTCAGCGGCAACATCGTCATCAGCAACACTTCCGGCGGTTACTATAGCCAAGGCGGCGGGGTATACCTGGACAACAGCGCTGCCACACTCAGCGGAAATACCATCAGCAGCAACACAGTAAGCGCGACGATGCATGATGGCAAGGGCGGCGGGCTTTATCTGTACTACAGCGATGCCATGCTTAGCGGCAACACCGTCAGCGGCAACACGGCAAGCGGGTTCTATGACAACAACGGCGGTGGGTTATACCTGTACAACAGCGCCGCCCAGCTGATCGGAAATGCCATCATCTCCAATACCGCTGAAGATGCTGGCGGCGGGCTGTACCTGTCCTTCAGCGATGCCATGCTCAGCGGTAACACTGTCACCTCCAACGCTGCCGCCGTCCAAGGCGGGGGGCTGTACCTGTATTACAGCAACCCTACGCTGGCTAACACCGTTGTCACCGATAATCATGCTGATAGCGCCGGTTCTGGTGTCTTTGTCTACTACGACTCTGTGCCCCACTTTTGGCACACTACCATCGCCCGCAACACTGGTGGCGACGGCAGCGGGGTCTATGTCGCCTCCAACAGCACCGTGGTCCTGACCAACACCATCCTGGTCAGCCAGACGGTGGGCATCACCACCACGGCCGGCAACACGGCCACGCTGGAGGCCACGCTGTGGGGCACTGGTGCCTGGGCCAACACCACCGACTGGGGCGGCGCAGGCACGGTCGTCACCGGCACACGCAACTTTTGGGGTGACCCGGCCTTCGTGGACCCTGACGCGGGGGACTACCACATCGGCAGCGGATCAGCCGCCCACGACGCCGGGATCAGCTCCGGCGTGGATACCGACATAGATGGCCAGGTGCGTCCGATGGACTGGGGCTATGACATCGGCGCCGACGAATACCCCGGCACTCACCTGGACATCGCCAAGCAGCGATCGTCGGTCATCGTCAAGGGCGGCCAGGCGCTCACCTACACCATCGTCGTCACCAGCGACGGGATGGAGGACGCCACCGGTGTCGTCCTGACTGACACGCTGGACGGTTGGCAGCGGGCCACTGACGTTGCGCCTTCAGAGGACTGCGCCATCACCGACGGGGGCTGGGGCGGCACCGTCGTCTGCTTTCCGGGCATGATGGTCACCGGCACGACCTTCGTCGTCACCCTCACCTCCCAGGTCTCGTCCACCATTCCGCCGGGGCAGGCGATGGTCAACACCGTCGTCGTGACGGCCAACGAGACGACGAACAGCGCTGACGCCGCCACGATCTCTCGCGCCGGCCTGGTCTGTCCCTTGGACAGCGAACCGCCAACTCTGGACATCAACCGGGGCGACGATAGCATATCCTCACTGGTTCTGGGCCAGTTGATGGAAGGGTTGTATCGCTACCGGCCTGATGGCAGCCTCGAGCCGGCGGGGGCGATCACGCATACCGTCTCCCCCGACGGCCTGGTCTACACCATAACCCTGCGCTCCGACGCGTTTTGGTCCGACAATCAGCCGGTGACGGCCCAGCACTATGCGGATGGCATCATCCGGCTGCTCGACCCGGCCACAGAGTCGGTGTGGGACTATTATCCCTGGCTGATGTACCCCCTGGCCGGGGCGGAGGAGTACCACACGGGGGTGATCACCGATCCCAATGCTGTGGGCATCACGGCCGTGGACACCTACACACTGGCGTTCACCCTCGAGGAGCCAGCCGCCTTTTTCCTCAGCATCATAGCCCTGAACACCACTCATCCGGTGCGGCTCGACGTCATCAGTAGCGACCCCGATTGGACGGAGGCGGGACACTTTGTGGGCAACGGTCCCTACCTGCTGGCGGAATGGGACCACGACAACTGGCTGGTGCTGGACAAGAACCCGCTCTACCACGACGCGGCACAGGTCTCCATCGAGCCAGTGCTCTTGCCCATCATACCTGAAGGCGACCAACTGGCGGCCTACGAAAACGACCAGTTAGACGTGAGCGGCTATCCAAGTTCTGAGTTGTCTCGCATCCTGTCGGATCCCGTGCTGAGCGCCGAATTTCGCCAGATGCCACAGCCTGGGATTCGTTACCTGGGGATGAACACAGAACTGACGCCGACGAACGTGATCACCGTGCGCAAGGCGCTGGCCTCGGCGATTGACCGCACGTGCATCCTGAGCGACGTCCTTAATATGCCCTGGCGGGAGGCGGCGACCAGCGTCATTCCGCCGGGGATTCCGGGCTACCAGAACGGGGCAGTGGGATACCCGTTCAACCCAACCCAGGCGCAAAGTTATCTGGCGCAGGCGGGGTATCCCGGCGGGGCGGGGTTCCCCGGCGTAGAGTTGTGGGCCCACCTCGGAAGATATGAGGCCATCGTTGACGCGGTGGCCGACCAGTGGCGGAACAACCTGGGCATCACGGTTACTACCACGGTCTACACCGATTGGCCCGACTACCTGGACACGCTCAATGACTGCTACGGCGACCCTGGCGTGTGCTCGTACAATGGGTACCACCTGGGGTGGATAGTAGATTATCCAGACGCCGATAACATCCTGAACGTCGTGTTCCACCCCGATTCCGATTCCCAATACACCGGCTGGGACAACGGACGCTACCGCCAGTTGATCGGCATGACGGTGACGGAGACGAACCAGGTTTCGCGGACGGCCTACTTCCAGGAGGCAGACCGGATCCTGGTGGAGGACGAGGCGGCGGTGATACCGATCTGCTTCACCGACCGCACCGCTCTGATCAAACCGGGTATCCTGTTCGAGTATCCGCTCATCGGCGCGCCACATTTCATAAAGTGGCGAATCCTCCGCACCCTGGTCGTGACCAGCACCGCCGACAGCGGCGACGGCACGCTGCGCTGGGCCTTGCAGACGGCGGTCGCCAGCGACACGATCACATTCGACCCGGCCGTCTTTCCCCCCACCAATCCAGTGACTATCGCGGTGTTCAGTGCTTTACCGGACATTACCCAGGACAACCTGACGATTGACGCCAGCAACGCCGGGGTCATCCTGGACGGCAGCTTTGTTCCGACCGACACCAACGGCCTCGAGATAATCGCTAACGACTGCACGGTCAAAGGCCTGCAGATCGTCAACTTCCCCGACCACGGCATCTACGTCGGCGGGATGGGCAACACGGTCGGCGGCGACCGCTCGGTGGGCAGCGGGCCGATGGGCGAGGGCAACCGGATCAGCGGCAATGGCCTGAACGGCATCCTGGTCACGAACGCCACCAGCACGACGATCCGGGGCAACTACGTCGGCACCGGCGAGAGTGGCAACGGGCATGACGGCAACGGGGAGAACGGCATCCGCCTGGGCCTTGACGCCCAGGGTACTGTGATAGAGGATAACGTCATCAGCGCCAACACCGGCAACGGCATCCAATTACAGGATAGCGGCTGCCAGTCGAACACCATCCGGGGTAACCTCATCGGAGTCACGGCCGATGGCACCGGTCGGCTGCCGAACAGCGTGGGTGTGCAACTCTACGACGGGGCGCAGCACAACGTCATCGGCGGTGACACAGAAGCCGACCGCAACGTGATCTCGGGCAATGACTGGATGGGCGTCTATCTGCAGGGCATCTCCGTCACCCACAATATCGTCGCCGGCAACGCCATCGGCACAGATATCTCGGGTACGATGGTTATCAGCAACGCCTATCACGGGGTAGGGCTCGGCAGTGGAGCCCGTTACAACCGCATTGGTGGTGGTCTGCCTGGTGAGGGGAATCTGATCAGCGGCAATGGCGGGGACGGCGTGGACATCAACGGCAGCGGCACGCTGAGCGACACCGTCAGCGGCAACTACATCGGCACCGACGCCAGTGGTACGGTTGCTATCCCCAATGCCGAAAACGGCGTCTCCATCAGTGATGGGGCCAGCTACAACCTCATTGGCGGCGACACGCCTGGTGAGCGCAACCTCATCAGCGGAAACAGCGGTCAAGGCGTCAACATCCACATTACCGGCACGATGAGCAACACTGTCAGCGGCAACTACATCGGCACGGATGCCAGCGGCACGGCTGCTCTGGGGAATACCTGGAAAGGCGTGCGCGTGTCGAATGGAGCCCAGGGGAACACCATAGGTGGAGACAGTCCCAGCGAGCGGAACGTCATCAGCCACAATGGCCTTGATGGTGTCCAGATAGTCGGTACTGGCACGACGAACAACACCGTCAGCGGCAACTATATCGGCACGGATGCCAGCGGTACGGCCGCGCTGGGAAATGATAGGCACGGTGTGGTTATCGGAGATGGTGCACAGCGAAACGTGATCGGTGGGACGACAGCCAGTGAAAGGAACATCATCAGCGGCAACGACGGGAATGGAGTGGAGATTGAGGGCAGCGGCACGATGAGCAACACCGTCAGCGGCAACTACATTGGTACGGACGTCAACGGCACGGCCGCCATCAGCAACATCGGCGACGGCGTCAGCATTAGCGACGCCAGTTACAACCTCATCGGCGGTGACACGCCCGGTGAGCGCAACCTCATCAGCGGCAACGGTGCTGATGGAGTGCTGATTGAGGGCGAACGGTTCTATTTTTCGAGCTTCCCCGATCTGACGGGGCTGACGCCCGACTATACCGGTGTCTTCCCTGTGATCAGCTTTCCGGGCACGAATGGCGCTTTTGCCAGTGCAGACGGCATCGTCCCCAAAACCACTTCAGGGGCGGGGTTTTATGACGTCTTCGCTGCCCGCTTCACCGGTCTACTTCACATCTCTGCATCGGGGGAGTATACCTTTACCCTGACCCTGGATGATGGCGCGTGGCTCTACATTGACAGTAGCTTGGTCATTGAGCGCGACCATTGGGGCACCAGCCAAAACACCCGGACCCTGGCAGCCGGAAGTTACCCCATTGAGATCGATTTCTTTGAGAACTTTGGGTCAGCCTACCTGACACTTGAGGTCAGTGGTCCAGCAACGACGAGCCTGACCACCGGTGGCACGTTGGGTTTGACAGGCGAGTTCTTTCAGTTTGAGGCTGTTCTCAATCGTGCAAGCCACAATGTCGTCAGCGGCAACTACATTGGCACGGATGTCAACGGCACAGCCGCTATCCCCAACGCCAACAACGGTGTTTACATCAGTGACGGAGCCAGCTACAACCTCATCGGCGACGACGCAGTTGGCGAGCGCAACCTGATCGTCGCCAACCGCAACTCCGGGGTGAGCGTCTGGGGCGCTGGCACGATGAGCAATACCATCAAGGGCAACTACATCGGGCTGGACCTGGACGGAGCGCGGCAGGCGTTCCCGGCCGACATGGCCATCTCGCCCGACTATCTCAACGACTGCACGCTCTATGTGGCCACCCTCTCCACCGGCGTCCACAAGTCCACCGACTGCGGCGACACATGGTACGAGATCAACGCCGGTCTGACCGAATCCCGGCTGATGCAGGTCGAAATCCCGCCCGACGCAGCCGACGCCAACACCGTCTACGCCCTGGCGGAGAACGGTTACCTGTTCGTGACGACCGACGGTGGGGCTATCTGGAGCCTGGTCAGTATGGCGCTGGAGGGGATTGACCGGCGCAACCTGGTCCTCTCGGCCGATTTTGGCAATGACCAGACGATGTACGCTTCGGCCGAGTGGTGGAGTTGGGATGAGTTTGGGGATGATCCTGGCGTCTTTAAATCCACCGACGGCGGCACCACCTGGACGCGGATGGTGAACGGCATGAGCGACGACTACGTTCAGAAGGTCATCGCCTCGCCCGACCCGGCCGAGAAGGAGACCCTCTTTGCGCTGACCCACAGCGGCATTGAGAAGTCCACCGATGGCGGGGCGAGCTGGTTCACCGTCCCCAGCCCGGATAGCGACCTGAGCGACCTGGCGCTTTCGCCCGCGTATGCCAGCGACCAGACGGTCTTTGTCACGGCGAACACCGGCCGGGTCTATTCCTCGACCAATGGCGGCGGGAGTTGGAACGGGGTGGACGCACTGCGCGGCGACCCGCGCTTCCTGGCCCTCTCGCCGGACTACCTCAACGACCGGACCGTGTGCCACGGCAGCGGCTTCGGTAACGACTCGATTTACTGCTCGACCGACGGCGGGGCCACCTGGAGCCAGACCGATACCGGCCTGCCCGGTGCCCTCTACGACGTGGAAACGGCCATTGTTTTCTCTCCCAACTACCCCACTGACCCGGCGATGTTCATCGCCAGCTTCGCTGGGGTGGCGCGGTCGGAGACCGGCCACAGCGGGGGGTGGGAACTGCTCCGGGGTCTGCGCGACCTGGGCAATATGGATGGCGTTTGGGTCGGTGGGGGGGCCAGCTACAACACCATTGGCCCGGATAACGTCATCAGCAACAACCACTTTGGTGTGTCTATTAACGATGATGACACGGCTTATAACGTCGTTGCCGGCAACCTCATCGGCACCGACCCCACCGGTATGTTCGCCCAGTCCAACAGCGATAACGGCATAGCCATCAACGGTGGGCACCATAACCTGATCGGCGGGGACACGGCCGATGAGCGCAACTTGATCAGTGGTGGCGTGTCGGGCGAAGCAATCCGGCTCGGCGGCAGCGGCGTTCTATCTAACACCGTTTCTGGCAATTACATCGGCACCGACGTCAGCGGTACGGCGATTATCGGCAACGCCACCAATGGGGTGGCCATCCACAGCGGCGCCAGCTACAACCTGGTTGGTGGGGACACCTCCGGTGAGCGCAACGTCATCAGCGGCAACGGCAACGGTATCAGTATCTGGGACAGCGATACCCGCTACAATACCGTCAGCGGCAACTACATCGGCACGGATGTCAACGGCACGACCGCCATCAGCAACGCCAGCAGCGGTGTCTCCATCAGCGGTGGAGCCAGCTACAACCTCATCGGCGGCGACACGCCCGGCGAGCGCAACGTCATTAGTGGCAATGATGACGAGGGTATCAGAATCAGTGACTCAGACACCATGAGTAATACGGTCAGCGGCAATTACATTGGTGTGGATGCCAGTGGAGCTAACGCACTCCCTAACCAAAGGGAGGGCATCGAGATAAACAACTGGGCCAGCTACAATCTCATCGGCGGCTCCACTGACGGCGAGCGCAACGTGATTAGCGCCAACGGTGCCGGCTGCGACTCGTGCGACGGCATCTTGATCGGCGACGACGCTCACCACAATACGGTGCAGGGCAACTATATTGGCGTGGATGCAACCGGGACATCTGCTCTTGGCAACCGCAGCCAGGGTATTGATCTGTACGATGGGGCCAGCGACAACGTGATCCGGGATAACCTGATCGCTGCTAATGGCGAGAATGGCATTGCTATCTGGAACGACTCGCACCGTAATGTGGTTGAAAGCAACCTCATCGGCACGGACGTCAGCGGCACGGCCGCCATCAGCAACACCGACAGTGGGATCTACATTGGAGATGTGGCCAGCCAGAACACGATCGGTATCGGCAACATCATCGCCTTCAACGGCAAGGATGGGGTCCGAGTAGAGGGAAGCGACACGCTCGGCGATACGATCACCCGCAACTCTATCCACTCTAACGACGGCCTGGGCATTGCGCTGAGCGACGGCGGCAACGCCAGGCTGGTCGCGCCCCGGATCACCGGCGTGGACCTGCCCGGCGGCGGCGTCACCGGGACGACCTGCGCCAACTGCACAGTGGAGATCTTCTCCGACGACGCCGAGGAAGGGCGCGTTTACGAGGGCACTGCCCTGGCCAACAGCCTGGGTGTCTTTGCGCTGCACAAGGGCGCTCCCCTGGCCGGCCCCCGGATCAACGGCACGGCCACGGATGGCCAGGGCAATACCTCCGAGTTCAGTGGGATGGTGACGGCGCGCCCCCTGCGTGTGTTTGTCTACGACGACTATGAGGAGGACCATTACGATGGTTCCCTGCGTGAATACCTGGAGGCCCGCGGTCATTACGTGACCTACTCCCACGACAACGTGGGCGACGTCGTCCTGTGGCCCGACTACGAAGAGTACGATGTCGTCCTGGCCATCCACACCTGTGGCGGCGGCACGCTCACTAATCTCCGATCCTGGTTCCAGAACGGCCGGGGGTACGTGGCCATGCTGGGTGGTGGAATGTGGAACGACGAAGACGACGCCTACATCCGTAACCTGCTGGGCGTGAACGGGGACGGCAGCGTGGGAGAGGGCTGGACCCCCGACCAGCTCACCTGGGCCGACCCCGGTCATCCCATCGCCCACGAGCCTAACGATGGCTGGGACATCACCGGTATCCCGGCCGGACAGTACCAGTATTATGTTGACATCGCCGGCGGGCATACCGTGGTCACGGCCACCGGTGGGGCCGTGCTCCAGACCCGCGAGGGAGTGGAGGGTGCAGCGCGGATTGCGGTGGTGGGCACCAACTACCATGACGACGACCGCACGGATCCTGAGGCCCGTTACCTGGTGGAGAACACCCTGGCCTGGGCGGCCGACGCCCGGCCCGCGGCCTGGTTCTGGCCGTCTACCCGCTCCCAGGTGGCCTTCCCCGGCACCACGGTGAGCTATCCCTTCCGCCTGGTCAACCGCAGCGGGCAGGGGGCCACCTTTAACCTCTCCGCCAGCGGCAACGCCTGGTCCACCTCCTTCAGGGACGGGGCCGACAACCCCGTCACCATCGTAGGCCCGCTGCCGGACGGCGGCGGGGTGGACCTCACCGTGTGGGTACAGATTCCGGCCACGGCCACCACCAGCGAGGGAGATTCCGCTATGCTGATGGCCACGGCTGTGCATGACTCAAGCATAGTGGCCACGGCCCAGGTACACACGTCCGCCCCAGGCCCGGCCCACCGCGTGGATATGGCGGCCAACCCCTACAGCATACCCGCCAGCGGCACGGTGGTGCTCAAGACGGCGGTGGTCACGGCCACGGTGACCGATTTCGACGGTCTCCCCGTGGTCAACGGCACGGTGGTGACCTTTAGCCTGGGAACGGCGGGGACGTTGAGCACCATCAGTGGCACTACGATGGACGGTATCGTCACGACCACCTTCACCGCCGGCCCCGCCTGTGCCCTGGCCGAAATCCGGGGCTCGGTCGGAGACCTTCGCCCAACCCTTCGCCCAACGTGGGGCTCGGCCTACGTGAGCGTGGGCAACACTGGCCCGGTGGATATTTCCGGCGGCAGCATCACTTCCGATACCACCTGGGCGGCCTGTGCTGGCCCTTACCTGGTGCATGGCGACGTGACCGTCAATCCTGGCGTGACGCTCACCGTGGAGGCCGGCGCCCAGGTGCGTTTTGACGACGACACGGGGCTATTCGTCCTGGGCACGCTCGACGTTCCGGGACGGGACGATGCCCACGTGCTGTTCACGGCCAACCCCCCCCAGCCCCCCCTGGGAGGGGGGGAGCCCGCCCCACCCCCCCCCCGGGGGGGGGGGCAGGGGGAGGGGGGGGTCTGGAAGGGATTGGTCTTTGGCGATGCGGCCAACGCCGGCTCCGGCCAACTGGAATACGCTACAGTGTCCTATGCCGGGAGATGGCACAACTGGAGCGGCAGCGACTACGCGGCCGGTGTGCTGGTGTATCGCGGCGCGCCGCAGATCAGGCACAGCCTGATCCGCCGCAACCAGGGCGATGGTCTGTGGGCAGCACAGGACTCGCTGCCGTTCATCGCCGATAACTATATCCTGGACAACGAGGGCGGCATTGCCATGGCCTCTGCGTATCTGGCGGCCGACGACACCCCCATCCCTTCCGGCGAGGAGGCGGACGCCTGGTGGCGTTACCTGGCTTTCAGCACCCCTGGCGCGGGCTGGCAGAGCGACCTGGGCTTTGACGACTCGGGTTGGAGTACGGGCAGCACGCCCATGTGTGATGACGAGGATTGCAAGACCTACCTTGAACTGGAAGGCGGTACGATGTACGCCCGCAAGGTGATCACCCCGGCTTTTCCTCTGACGACCATCTACTATCTGCGGGTCAGCCGGGACGATATGGCCACCGTCTGGGTGAACGGGATAGCTGTCTTTACCGATACTCGGGGGGGCGGGACAGAGTGGACGTCCTATATTCCCGTCACGCTCACCCCCGGCGCCAATCTCATCGCCGTGGAAATGCAAGATAGCGGCAGGGGGGCCAATTACTTTGACCTGGAACTGGCGGGCGGCTCCCTGCAACAGGCCATCATCTCCGGCAACACTATACGGGGCAATGGGATTAACGGCTGGTCGGGTATCTATATCTACAATTCTTCGCCCCTGGTAACCGGCAACGAGATACTATACAACTACGCCGATGGCCTGGGGATGGAGGGCTACTCCTGGCCGGTGATCCGCAACAATCTCATTCACCATAACGGGCATCACAACGACGGTCACGGCATCCTGTTGCGGGGCGGGGGGGCGTCCATCTATAACAGCACCCTGGACAGCAACCAGGGTTACGGCATCTTTCAGGGTGAGATGGTCCAGCTCACCATCCGCAACAACGTCGTGACCCGCAATGGGCAGGGCGGCATAGCCTGCGGGGACGGGCACTATGAGGAGGACGTGAGCTACAATGACGCCTGGGGCAATCCCTTGGACTATTCCGGCTGCTATCTGGGGCCAGGAAACATCTCCCGCGAACCGCTCTACCTGGATCCAGACCAGGCAGACTATCACCTGCAACTGGGTTCTCCGGCCATTGATGCGGGCGATCCCGATCCTGCCTTCGACGATGTGGACGGCACGCGCAACGATATGGGAGCTTATGGCGGGCCCGATGGCCAGAGTTACACCTACGTGGACATTCGCGGACCTGTGGTGGAAGAGGCAGCGGCCAGCCCTGGCGTGCTGTCCCCCGGCGACACGGTGGTCATTACGGCCCGCGTCTGGGATCCCAGCGGAGTGAACTGGGTCACGGCGGAAATAGAGGCACCGGATGAGACCGTGGTGATCACCCTGACTTTGTACGACGATGGCGCGCACGGCGATGGGGCGGCGGGCGATGACGTGTATGGCAACGCCTGGACCACTCCGGCCAGCGAGGATACCTACCTGGTGGACGTTCTGTCGTCCGATGGGGCCGGGCGTTCGTCGCTCTACAACAACGTCATCACTTTCCGTACCCGCGTGCCGGTCACCTGCACTGTCACCAGCATGGCTGACTCCGGCGACGGTACGCTGCGTGCCTGTCTGGAGAACGCCGTAAGTGGCGACCTGATTGACTTCGACCCGGCCGTGTTTCCGCCCGCCAGCCTGGTGACGATTGCGCTGACCAGCGGCCCACTGCCGGACATCAGCCAGGGGAATCTGACGATTGACGGTAGCAACGCCGGGGTGGTGCTGGACGGCAGCGGGTTGAGCAGCGGGGATGGTTTCCACATTATGTCGCACGGGAACGTGATCAAGAGACTGCAAATCTTCTACTTCCCCGACAACGGCATTCGGATAGACAGCGGGGCCAGCGACAACACCATCGGCGGCGACACGCCTGCTGAACGAAACATCATCAGTGGCAATGGTGGGGACGGCATCTCGATCCAGGACAGCGGTGCAATGAGCAACACTGTCAGCGGCAACTACATCGGGATGGATGCCAGCGGCACAGTTGCTATCCCTAATGGCAACAATGGTGTCTCCATCGGCAATGGGGCCAGTCGCAACCTCATCGGCGGCGATACTGCAGGCGAGCGTAACCTGATCAGCGGCAACGGCGAGAATGGGGTGTGGATTGGGGACAGCGGCACGATGAGCAACACCGTCGTCGGCAACTACATCGGCACAAACGCCTCTGGCACGGCCGCTATTGGCAACGGGAACTTTGGCGTTGATCTCGCACCCGGTGCCCAAAACAATCTTATTGGTGGCAACACTGCTGCTGAACGTAACCTTATCAGCGGCAATGGCAACGGCGGGGTAAACATAGCCGGTAGCGGTGTGACAGACAACATCGTTAGCGGCAACTACATCGGCACCGATACCACCGGCACGGCAGCCATTGATAACACAGTTCACGGAATCGCCATTGGCGATGGCGCACAGAACAACCTCGTCGGCGGCGACACGGCAGGCGAGCGCAACCTCATCAGCGGCAACGGTGGGGATGGCGTGAGCGTCAGCGGCGGCGGCACGATGGGCAACACCATCAGCGGCAACTACATCGGCACCGACGCCAGCGGTACGCTTCCGCTGGGGAATGGCAGCGATGGGGTGCGGATGGAAGATGGCACCCAGTACAACGTGATAGGGGGGGACAGCCCGGGAGAAAGAAACATCATCAGTGGCAACAGTCTCAGCGGCGTTTCGATGGGCGGTGGCGTGACGGAAAACATTGTCATCGGCAACTACATCGGTACCGACGCCACGGGCAGCGGGCCCCTGGGCAACGCCTCCGTCGGGGTATACATCACCGACAGCGCCAGCGACAACCTCATCGGCGGGTCAACGACCGGCGAGGGCAACGTCATTGCGCATAACGGCGTCTACGGCGTCCACGTGCGCGGGACGAGCACTCTGAGCAACACCATCACCCACAACAGCATCCACTCCAACGCCGGTACAGGGATCGAGCTCACCGAGGGCGGCAACGCACTGTTGCCTGCACCGGCCATCACCAGCGTTGACACAACGACGGTCAGTGGCACCGGTTGCGCTGGTTGTATCATCGAAGTGTTCTCCGACTTTGGCGACGAGGGGCGGGTCTACGAGGGGACGGCGGCCGCCGATGGGGCTGGCAACTGGAGCTTCATCCACCCGACCGGGTTAACCGGACCTCACGTCACCGCCACCGCCACCGACGCGGACGGCAACACTTCCGAGTTCTCCACGCCCCACCCACTGGCTCCACCGCCGGTCTTCAGCGACGTGGCCGCCGCCTGGGGCATAACCGACACTCAGGCCAGCCGTGCCGCCGCCTGGGGTGACTACGACGACGGCAGGCTGGACATCTACATAGCCAACGAACTCCAGTTCAACAGCCTCTACCGCAACAGCGGCGGCAGTTTTACTGACCTGGCTACCTCGGCCGGCGCCGAGGGCTCAGTGGGCGACCCGTCCGACGCCGTCGGCTGGGGCGACTACGACAACGATGGCTCCCTGGACCTGATGGTTGCCGGTGGCCGGCTGTTCCGCAACAACGGCGACACCACCTTCACCGACGTCTCCACCTCGACCGGCATCGCCCACAGCGGCGGCTTCGCCTGGGCCGACTACGACAACGATGGCTGGCTGGACGTGTACGTCGCCGGTGGCGGCGGTGGGGGGCTATACCACAACAACAGCGACTCCACCTTCACTGACGTGACGGTCAGCCTGGGGCTAACCCAGAGTGGCGACAGCCCGGTTTGGGCCGACTACGACAACGACGGCGATCCCGACCTGGCGCTGGGGTTGGTCTGGCTCCCCTCCTCCCAGGGGGGGCTGGGGGGGGTTGATAGTGCGTCCGGTGGCGGGGTGGTGCTGTACCGCAACGACGGCAGCGCGGGTTTTACCGACATCTCCGCCTCGGCCGGCCTCGGCCTGCCCATTGACGCCAACTGCCTGGCCTGGGCCGACTATGACAACGACGGCTGGACCGATCTGTGGGTCAACGGCGACGGCGATAACGTCTTATTTCACAACAATCAGGATGGCACGTTCACCGACGTGGCCAGCGCGGCCGGGGTGCAACAGGTCACATTCGGTGGGCCGACCTGGAGCGACTTTGATAACGATGGTGACCTGGATATCTACACCGGCGGCAGTGGGACGCTCTACCAGAACAACGGCGATGGCACCTTCAGCGATGTGACGACGGACCAGGGCCTGGGCGGGCTCCCCCCCTCCCAGGGGGGGCTGGGGGGGGGTGTATGGGGGGATTTCGACAACGACGGCGACCTGGATCTGTTCGTCGCCCGCTACAACGTCGCCAACACCCTCTATCAAAACGGCGGCAACGCCAACCACTGGTTGATTGTGCACCTGGCCGGCAGCCTTAGCAACCGGGCGGCCATCGGGACGCGGGTGGAGGTTATTGCCGGTGGGCAGACGCAGTTGGGTGAGATCGGCTCCGGGACCGGCTGCGGTTGCCAGAATAGCCTGGACGCCCACTTTGGCCTGGGTACGGCGACCAGGGCCGACCGGGTCATCATCCATTGGCCCTTGGGCCCTGAACAAGTCTTCCATGATGTGCCGGTTGACCAGGTGCTCAAGGTCGTGGAACCCTTTGACACTTATGAGCCCAACGACACCTGGCCGGAGGCTCAGGAAATCGCTGCTGGGCCAACCTACGAAAGCTACATCAGCCACGAGCGGGACCTGGACTGGTACAAACTGGACGTGGCCAGCCCCGCTGTGGTTACCGTGACGCTGACCAACCTGCCCGCGGACTATGACCTGGTGCTCTTCACCAACCTCTACACCTCCACCGAGGAGGCAGCGGATGGCGTGTTGGGCGAGTTGGGCGACAGCCAGGATGTGGATGCCGCCGGCCAGATGACGTCTATCGGTCAGATGACGTCCATCGGCCAGATGACGTCCATCGGTCAGATGACCTCCATCGGTCAGATGACGTCCATCGGCCAGATGACGTCTATCGGTCAGATGACGTCCATCTCGGCCAGGCCGGGTATGGAGGACGAGCAGGCGGTGACCAGGATGCGCATCCCCGGCACACTCTACGCGCTGGTGCTCCCCAGCAACGGCGAGTCGAGCATACGGCCTTACGATCTGACGGTCGCAATCGGGCCGTTGCCAGAAATCCCGCCCTGCGACAACTCCCTCACCTACTCTCCTGGCGCGGCCGCTTCCGTCTACACCGGCACCAGCGTGATCACCTCGCCAGCCACGCTCATCCTGGTCAACAAGCAGCGCATGGACCGGGCATACGGCGTCACAACCACCGCCGGCCTGACGTCCACACTACAGACCCTGGCCGACGACGCCGGCGTCAGGGGGGTGGTCGTGCCGGTGGAGAACACGATCACTGTGACCAATGCCTACGCCTCCTGGGACACCGGCAATGCCTGCAATCCCCACGTGGCCAATCAGGTCGGCGATGCCATCAAGGGAGAGATCGTGCTTCCCTACTACCGGGCCTACTCGCCGACGCTGAAGTACCTGGTCATCGTCGGCGACGACTTGATGATTCCCTTCTACCGCGTGCCGGACGACGCAGCCATCGCCAACGAGTCGGTCTACGCCGCCCGCTCCACGGTGGGCGAAGAGAACCCGACCTACGCGGCGCTCGACCTGGCCTACATCCTCACCGACGATTTCTACGCCGACTATATGCCGCTCAAGTGGCGCGGACGCGAGCTCTTCGCTCCCAACCTGGCCTCCGGTCGTTTGGTGGAGAGTCCTCAGGAGATCATCGCTATGACGAATGCTTGGCTCGGTCGGGAGACCTTCGCCCAACGTCGGGAGACCTTCGCCCAACGTCGGGAGACCTTCGCCCAACGTCGGGAGACCTT
>CAYPOY010000027.1:0-26141 GCA_964412395.1 uncultured Anaerolineales bacterium
ATTTACCTTTGGCTTTCGAGTTCCTCAAAGACTCTCAAATGGATAAAGTCGAGTTAAAGCCCTCACCCCTACCCCCCAACCCCCTTCCCCTCTCCCAACTTTGGGAGAGGGGAAGGGGGCGAAGGGGGAGGGGGTGAGGGCCTTCAAGGCAGCATCAACACCAGAACCAGCGCTGAGACGGCTGGGACGGTCAGGTTATCAACGCCCCACGGTGAGATCGCCTCGATGACCGTTGCGCCAAGTGCGGTCACGGCTGCGGCGCTCACCGCTGCGGCCGGGTCCAAGGGCGCTGGGGCCAGCAGCATCAGCGGCACGAGCGTCGCTGCCCAACTGGTGAGGAACATCACCAGCGATCCCTCCAGCGAGCGGGTGCTTCCGGCGACGGTGTAGCGCCGCTTCCCGATGCGCCGTCCCACCACGGCGGCCAGCGCGTCTCCCCACGTCATCGGCATCAGGCTCGCCACCAGCAGGTGCGGGCGGTCCCACAGCAGCCAGATGAGCACCACAAACGACATAGGGAAGTAGATGGTGCCCAACTGCCCTTTTTCTCCGGTCTCCATCGCCTTGAATGTTCCGCGCCAGTAGGAGAGGGCGTTGATGGCGATGAAGGCTGCCGGGGGAATCAGCGCGAAGGTGCGGTGCTCGAACAGCAGCACCGTCCCGTAGGCCCACATGCCGACCGCGATGTGGATAAACTTGCGCGTGAACTCGACCGAGTAGCCGCGCCACCTGCGCAGCCCCTCGGCGATGCCGATTGCGGCGAAGACGTAGACGAAGGAGGTGAGGAGGGCGATGGTGTCTTGTGACATGTCAGATCACCTCCGAGATAGAGAATGTTCAGCGATGAGGGCGCTCGTTAGCTCTGGGCAAGCAAGTAACGACAGGGGCTGCAAGCCTTCCGCTCAGCCAGGGGATATGACCACCCGAAACCCGAGATCATCTCCACAGTTGTCCGGAACCACCCCGAAGCGGATTGCGGATCGAACGCATCCAATTACAAAGGAAAACGATCCTCCACGCATTACCCGGAGGCCCTCAGCGTCCGAATCTTTCCGATCCTTCCCAGGATCGTAAGGATACTTCCTGTACAAGCTCCGCGTCCACTCCCACACGTTCCCACTGAGATCCTCCACTCCATATGGACTTGCGCCATCTGGGAAACATCCTACCGCGCTTGTCGTACGAAGTCCTGTATCTGCGCAGTTTGCGCGCGCCGGGTCGGGCATATCTCCCCACGGATAGGGCGGTGGTGGCTCGTTTTTGGGATCATCCAAGAACTCCAAGCCGCCTCGCGCGGTTTTCTCCCACTCTGCCTCCGAAGGCAGTATCACTACCCAACCCTCTTCACGTAACAGGTGCGCTAGCGGTTCCGGTGTCCCCTCCCACCGACGCAAACGTTCTGTAAGCCAACGGCAGTACGCCATCGCATCGTGCCAAGTGACCCATACCGCTGGGTGGTTGTCCAGGCCCCGAAGGCTGTTCTTATCCGTTGGTTTGTACCTACTGGCCTCCACGAAGGCCCTGAACTGGGCCACCGTCACCAGGTAGCGGGCAACATAACGAAGACCGAGCCGACCTCTCTTGTGAGGTTTTTCTCGCTCGTACCAATATCGTTCCCAGCCAAGCCGGTTCAACAAGATGCAGACATCTCTCTGGCTTTTCCGTGTCCCTATCTCGAAGTCTCCCGCTGGGATCTCGACAAAGCCTAGCAGCAGTTCTGGCTTTCCTTGATAGACCTTAGGCAAGTAGGAGGCGTCAGGGTCAAAACGTGGATCGCCTATCAGCGCCAGAGTGTTCCCTGCGCTCGTCCGTTCATTCACGGTGCGGGCGGGGTCGCGTATCAATCGTAGCAACTGATCCCGCAGATTCTGGTGTAGTGGCCCTTTCTGCTCCGGCTCCTCCCCTTTCAGCCGCTCTATCGCATCCCGTATTCGCGCCCGGTCGCCACTTAACATCTCCGCTAGCAATTCGGCTGGAGCCTCCATAATTGACTCCGAAGCCCCCATCGCACTAGCCAACCATGTGTAAACAGTGATCTGATCCCGGCTCAATCCCTCAAAACGAGCTCGCTTACACACTTCCTCCCCTTCTTCCGGGAGGGGGAAGGCTAGCATCCTTTCTAGCAAGGTGTAGCGGCGCTGGTCAGTCAAATATGGGCTAATCAAGTCACTCACCACTACCTCGCCCTCCACTCTCACCAGAGGTGGGGCAAGCGGGCGTCGGTCCCCTAGAGACTTTTCCTCGGTTATGACTCGGCGAGTGTACTCCGCCTCCAGTATCTGCACAAGCGTGGGGTACTGCCGCCAATCTTGATAGAGCTCGGGCCACTGAGTCTGGATGAGGACCGTCTTGGCCAACAGCGGCCAGGCAATACTATTGGGACGTAATCCACCCTCCGACTCTGGCCGCTTCTCTCGCTCCAGAACAATCCCCTTCAGCAGGCGGAAGACGCTCAGCGCCTGCCTCACCTGTCGAGGGTCAGGGTAGAGGCCACGGGCGAAGACTGTCCGCGTCATCTTGCCCAGGCGATCATCGGCATGCTTTCCCTTCTCCACGGTCAGGATGTATTTGTCCAGATCCTCTACCGCCAGGGAAGGCAGTTGGAGAGAAATCTGCACAGCCTTCTGCAAGTAGGGATCCCCCTGCATGGCTGATTCCGTCTGCTCGGCTCCCTTCTCCTGGAAGGAGGCTCCATAGCGGGCCTCGACCCCTTGCTGGATCACTTCTCGGTCCATCCCCAGCACAAAGACCGTACCCGATACTCCCAGAAACAATCTAATCGCCTCTAGCATCTCCATCGCCTTCCCCGGCAGGCACAGGTCTAGACCATCTACGAAGATGATCAGTCGGCCATTCTCCTTCAGGCGCAACCGCAAGATTTCTTGGAACGCGGCCTTAAATTGCTCCATCTTGGTTGGCTGCTCCAGCGCACAAAGGCTCAAGGCCAGGCGGTCCAGGTGGTCTACTTGTTCCTTCCGTCGCTCATCTAGGTCCTCGATGGGGACACGCATCCGCCTCTCTCTGGCGTCCTCGCTCTTTTCACGAGGGTAGAGAGAGTCGAGAACCCGGAGGGTGAAGGTCCGCCAAAGGTACTCGTGACACTCATACTTCCAGGCAGTAAACCAGACGGTGAGGACGGAGTGACGACTCTCGTCGTCTATCTCATCATTCTTGTCTACCTCTTCCTTGAGCATCCGCAGTAGGATTGTCTTACCGCTCTCCCAGGGACCGAAAACCCCCACTGTCAGCGGGGTCTCAGTCTTCATCAGGATACGCAGCAGGGCCGGGCAGAAGTCGGAGAAGCCCAAGTTGTCCCGCGGGTCCCAACAGTCCGGCCGGTAGCCAGCGTGCCTTGAGGCATCTCCCATGCTTTCACTTCCTATTCACACAGGACGTAGTTTTATCCAGCTTGTCGCCCCCATGCATCATTGTTGCATCTCTTCCCTTACGGCACCCAGAACCTCAGAGGCAAGATTTCCAGAGATCAAAGACGGACGAGAGCCGCTACCAGGCGGAAGCCCCGGCGCCAGTTGACACTACCAGGGACGTCCCCACTCCGGGCAGCGCAGCGGACACGCCCACGACTGCTGCTGAAGGAGCCGCCACGCACAACCCAACTCCCCACTGCTTCCAGGTCTTCCCGGCCGTCTCCCGGAGCATAGGGATATGCCTTGAGTAGGCTTCGCGTCCACTCCCACACATTCCCGTTTAGGTCCTCAACGCCGTACGTGCTCACACCTCTCGGAAAGCACCCTACCGTGCTCGTAGTCCCGATGGCCGTATCGCTGTAATTAGCTTGCTCCGAGTCTGGCTCATCTCCCCACGGAACAGTACGCCCGTCCGTTCCGCGCGCTGCCTTCTCCCATTCCGCCTCTGAGGGAAGCGTGATCAGCCACCTTCGTTCCCGCAGCAGCATCGCTAGCGGTTCCGGCATCCTCTCCCACCCCCGGAATATCTCCGTCAGCCACTCGCAGTACTTCAGCGCCTCGTACCAACTCACTCGCACCACCGGGTGATTATCCAAGCCCCGGAGGCTGCCTTCATCTTCAGGTTGATGCCCGCTCGCCTCCACGAAGGCCCTGAACTGGGCCACCGTCACCGGGTAGCGGGCGATGTAGTAGGGCGGCAGGATGACCTCGTGCTGGGGGACTTCCCGCTCGTACCATTCCTGCTCTCCACCGAAGCGCTCTAACAGCCCCGGGATTTCTTCCTCCCGCGTGCCCATCAGGAACGGCCCCTCCGGCACCTCTATGAAGCCCAAAAGCGGCTCGTCGGGGAGGTGCCAGGCATCGGGCCGGAAGCGGGGGTCGCCCAACAAGGCCAGGGCATCTCCCGTGCTCACCCGCTGCCACGCGGGGCGGGCGGGCTCACGCACCACCTCCAAAAGCCGCTTCCGTAAGGCCCGGTGCAGGGGCCCCTCCCGCTCCGGCTCCTGCTCTGCCAGCCGCGCAGCCGCCTCCTGCACCTGCGCCCGGTCGCCGCTGAGCATCTCTGCCAAGAGATCAGCCGGAGCCTTCAGGAATGGCTCTGGTGCCTCCACAGCGCCGGCCAGCCGCATGTAGATGGCCATCTCCTCCCGGCTCAACCCCTCAAAGCGCGCCCGCTCTCGCCCCCGCCCGGTCTTCTCCGGTTCTGGGAAGGTCATCGTCCGCTCTAGAAGAGCATACCTACGACGGTCGCGCAGGTACGGCGTCAGCAGGCCACCCTCCGAGGCTTCCTCTCCCTCACCACCCTTACTCCGCGGCAGCACAAGTCGACCCCACAGGGCGTCCTCCTCCGTGGCGGGCTCACGTGCGTATGCTTCCTCAAGTGTCTGCACCAGTGTGTGGTAATGTCGCCATTTGTCGTAGAGTTTGGGCCACTGGGTCTGGATGAGCACCGTCTTGGCCAACAGCGGCCAAGCCACACTTTCCTTCGGCAGCCCGCCTCGCTCCTCCCGCGCCAGCGCGATCTCCCGCAGCAGGCGGAAGATATTCAGCGCCCGCTTCACCTGACGGGGATTGGGGAAGAGCCCGTTGGCGAAGACCGCCCGCGTCATCTCACTCAGGCGGGCATCGGCGCGCACGTCCCTCTCCAGCGCTAGGATGTACTCCTCCAGGTCTTCCACCGCCAGCGGTGGCAGGTGGAAAGGAATCTGCACGATCTTCTGCAGGTAGTCGGCCCCGCTGATGACTGGCAGTTGGCGCGCTTCCTCCGCCTCGACTCCCAGCGTCCGTTGCAGTTCCCGGTACTTGACCTGGATGCCCCGCTCGATCACCCCCCGGTCCACGCCGATGACGAAGACGCAGCCCTCTACGTCGAGGAAGAGTTTGATCGCCTCCAACACTTCCACTGCCTTCTCCGGCAGGCAGCGGTCCAGGTCGTCCACGAAGACGACCAGCCGCCCCTCATCTCCCAGGATCAACCTCAGGGCCTCTTGGAACGTAGCCTCGAACTGCTCCATCGAGGCCAGTTGCTCCCGGTGGTAGGCGTGGACCTCGCGGCTGAGCACATCTGCCCCTTGCTCGCCATTCAGCACCCTCGCCAGCGCATCCTTGAAGAACGCAGCGCCAGGTATGAGCGCAGCGGCGATCTCAGCGGCAGCCTGACCTCCCGCCTGAGCTGCTTGCCACCAGTTCACCGTCCACCGGCCCAGTTCCTCCCAGTCCACTGGTTGGTAGACGCTCTCCTCCAGCCGCTGGAGTATATCTACCTGCCGCTTCTGCTCTCCCTGAGGGTCCGGCAGACGGGGGTGCTCCTCCCACGAGCCTTCGCCGGGCTCACGAGGGTAAAGGGCATCCAGCACGCGGAGGATGAAGGCCCGCCAGAGAGCCTCGTGGCGGTCGTATTTCCAGGCGGTGAACCAGACGGGGCGGACGAAGCGTAGACTTTCGCGCTCTATGTCACCCTTGAGCATCCGCAGGAGGCTGGTCTTGCCGCTGCCCCAGGGGCCAAAGACCCCTATCGTCAGCGGGGTCTGGGCCTTCATTAGGATATTCAGCAGTGCTGGGCGGAAGTCGGAGAACCGCAGGTCGTCCCGCAGGGTCCAGTAGTCCGTTAGGTAAGCAGTGCGCTTCGTGACATCTCTCATCGCCCCACCTCCTAAATCCAGTACCGTTCGGTTAAGCGGTTCCATTTCCATCGTAGATGGTGGTAGAATACCACCAGACCGACGGAAAGGAGCCGTGCGATGGGAGTTACCTTAGAGAAGATGGTTGTTGACACTGGCAATCTTGGCCCTACACTGGCTTCAGCAGCGCGGTGATGTATCCGACCTGGAAATCCTTGTCGATGTCCTCACCACCGATCACTGTAGCATCGGATCGGATGAAGTTGATTTTGCCATCGGCACCACGCTTGAAATGACCAAATTCCGGTCCGCCGAGCGTCTCCAGCACGCCGGGGCCCTCTTTATCGGCCTCCTTCCCCCGACCCACCAGCGCATAGTCCCCCTTGCTGGCGCCCAGAGTCCCACGTGCTTCATCGGGAATCTCCAGGGCATAGTACTTGACACCAGGATCCAAGAAGATGCGTCGGGTCCCCTTCAGAGGCTGCATACGGAACGACTTCCCGTTGACTATCAGCCGGCGCTCTACCCTGTACCTATCAATCTCTAGTTCCGCTATAGCGAATCCGGGCTCTTCACCCTCTGATAAGACGATGGGCACCCAGATGCCAGTGGCGAGGCTCGTATCCGTGCGGGTCCGGATGGCGGTCAGGTATTCGCTCAGCGTCTCCATCCAGCGTCGAACGCGGGTGCAGGTCTCTACCTGGGCCAGGGCATTGACGGTGGTCCAGTCATCCTTGACCCTCTCAAACAGCTCACCCGACGCCTGGTACCACTTCAGCGCGTCCATTTCGCTGCCGAGCAACTGATGCACCAGTCCGAGAGCGTAGGCAGCCACCGCCTCATTGTGGCGCTGATAGTGGGACGGTTGACGCTGGAAGAAGCGGTAGGCTTTTTGGCAGTCGGCCAACGCCGGGCCTAGTTTGCCCATATCCCGGTGCACGTCCGCCAGGTGGATTAGAGCCACCGCCTGACTGACGTTGGCGCCTGGTTCCTGGCTGGCCTGCATAGCATCCAGCACACAGCGCTCGGCCTCCGGCAATCTGCCTTCCCTGCGCAGCGAGCGGGAGCCTCGCAATAGTTCGTCAATGGATTGCGATAGTTCCTCGCAGCAAAGCAGTTCGGACGGAGTTAGTTGTGGTGGCAAGTTGATCATACGCCCTCCGGTGGCTCACCGACCTTACCTCTGCTCTGCGGGCGTCCCGGCTTCGGCCCCGAGCAGTGCCTGCAGTTGCCTCAACGTCCGCATCGCTTCGGGCGGCATGAACTCACGAGTGTAGGTGTTGTAGGACATCCAGCGCAGGGCCTCCACGAAGCGCAAGGCCAGGATGTAGGGCTCGATCGCTCCCTGGCTCACAACCGTGGATTGTAAGGCATCGGTAAGAGTCACCACCATCTCAGCCTGAGCCTGTATCCGGGCCATGTCCATCCGCAAAAGTTCCGCCTCCCCCTCCACTCTGCTCGCCAGCGCTCGGGCCTCCCAGTCCGCGTGCCAGGCCTCGACCCATTGCTTGGAGACAATGTCGGAGAGTTGCTGGGCAATTTCCTTGTCCCTGGCCTTCACCTCGATCGCGCCTATTTCTACGTTGAGAATCTTGGCTCCTACGCTCCTCACCCCGTCTTGCAGTCCCTCTTCTAGCCGCTGGCGAATTTCTTCCCGTGGATGCTTCTGATCAGGTTGCGGCGGGGCGATCAGCCAATCCAGCCGGTACTCCGCCAGAATGTTGCGTAAGAGCCCCTCTACGGAACCGATTACCACTCGCCCGGTCCACGCTATACGGGGGTCTTCACGATCTGGCTCGCGGATCCACTTGCTGGTCGCCGCCCGCAAGACAGCCTCCTCCGTATAGGGGTACGGCGCTTCGCTAGTTGGTGTCTTGGTCTGCTCTCGCCCCTCTGCATCCTGGAATCGATCGTCAATCTTGAACAAGATGTCCGCCTCGCAACTGATCGGAATACCTTCTTTTGTCAGGGCAAACACTTCATATACCCAGTGCTGAGGACGCAGATCAATAATCTCCCAAACTTTCTCAAAGCGCTCCAACTGCGGGAAGCCGGCACCGAGAACCCGCTTGAGGCGTCCGTACTGCTCGGTGACGATCGCAGTGTCGTTGTAGACGACCAGTGAAGCAGGGCCGCCTATACGCCTGGCAGGAGTATCCTCCCCAGAGGCAATCTTTCCTTCCTTAACCAGGAGGTAGGGGCCGAACCCGAGTTTGCCGAATACAATACGGTTCAGCGAGTCGTGTGCTTCCTTGAGATCTTTAGTAGCGTGCAGTTTGTAGAATAGACGCGAAGCTAACAGAGGAACCGCTACCAGTGCGCCCACAACTGGAAGCACTATGCGCACGGATGCAAGCGCCAGGGAAAGCATGGCCTGGATGGAGGCCAAGCCAGCCTGGTCGGGCTCAGGTGCGGTTTCAGCGCTGCGCAGCCACACCTCGGCTGCAAGGCCGAGTGCTACCGCCACCAGCAGGATCACACCCAACGTGAGCAACGTCCGCTTCAGGTTGTCCTTGTACCATTTCAGCGACACGCCAGTATCTCCATGCCTCGTTTCGCTACTCTGTGATGGCCTTGCGGATACCTAGCAGCGCCTGCAGGGTCTCTCCGGGCACCAGCCGTCCCAGCGTAGGCTGCTGTCTCATCAACTCATCTAGAATTGACACGAGCAGGTTGAGGGCTACTTCGGGGCGGAGTTCCGTTCTTGCTGTGCTCAACTCTTCCAATTGGCGGCCCAGGTTCAGGATCAAGTCCGCTTGTGCCTCTGCTCGTGCGCGCTCTACCATGCGCAGCCATTCGGCCTGCCCCTCGGCCTGCTTGAGCATGATCTTGCGTGCCCAGTCCGCCTGCCAACTGCGCACCCGTTCTACGTACACCTGAGGGTCCGCCGGCTCCAGGTCGCTGATTCCCGCACCGATTAACTGAATACCCAGCGGCTCCAGTTCTGCCGCTACCTGCTCATAGAACCTTCCTGCGATGACTTTGCGCGGAGGCTTGCCGCCGGGCTGGTAAGGACCATACAAGTCGTCAAAATTATATTCGCTTATAATGTTCTGCAAAGTGCGCTTGGCAATCATGCGCGGCAGATCGTCCCACGAGCATTGCTTCTTTTCACCGCCCTCGTGCTCCATCTTCTGGGCGTGAATGGCCCTGAATGCAGCGCCTTTGTTGTAGGGCAGAGGCTCGCCCAGCCTCGACTGCCTGCCGCGTGCATCAATCTTGAACGGTGTGAAAGCCAGCACTCTGATCTTGATGCCATCCTTGGTCAGCGCCTCCACGTGAAAGGCGCGCAACTGCGGTCGGAGATCAATGGTTCGCACAATCTGGTCGCTGAACCCGGTGAAGATAACACCTGGACCTTTCGCTCCTTTAAACTTGAGGCCGTCAGAGATCGCCACCGCGTGGTCGCAGCCAGTGAGGATGAAGCCGGGGCTTGTCGTAAGCCGACTAAATGGATTGCCAGGCACTCGCTCCTCCACCTTATCTTCCTCGTGTAACTCGTCCACCACAACGTAGGCGGGGAAATTCACGTGCGATATATAATCCCGCAGGAAGCTGAAGACCTTGTCCCGATGGCCCTTACTGGGAAGTGGGAGCAGGAAGCCGCTCACGACATAGAGGCCCCGCAGAAAGACTGCGCCGCCTGCAACTAGAGATAATAGAAAGATCACGGCCCCCGCTATCGGAAGTGTACCCTCCCCCCGCACATGGCGAGCCAGGCCCGCGCCCCAGAGGATGGCGAGCATCAGCGTCACAACAACTGCGGCAGGCTTGAACTTGAGCCACAAGTAGAGCAGTAAACATACGCCGAGGCCCGCCAGCACCCAGCCGAACAGGGCCGCGAACAGTATATTGAGTACAGGCAAAAATTCGGTTAGGTTGAGTCGAGGTAGGAGTGTGGTTAGAGGGACGTGTAGCGCAAACAGTCCTATCAGAGCAAGCACTAGGAGTAGGGTGTAACAGCCAATCGGCCTGTGCAGGATACCGCCGATTGTCTCCCTTGAGTATTTAGCGAACCGTTCTTGTGGACTCTGTACTTCCATAAAACGACCTGTGGAGAAGGAACAACTTGGGCAAGATCGTGCGCTGTTTTGAAGGCTGAGATCACTGCGCGGTCCTTATTTCTTTTCCTCCTCCTTCATACGCCCCACCTTGGTTATCCGGCTCCAGGGATCCGCTTCCACCTCATAAGTGGCGTAGATAGGGCGCTCTGTCCGCTCGCCTGTCAGACTTTCCTCCGTCTTGCTGCCCGCTCTTACGATTGCCTTGAGTCTGATCCCGCCATCGGCGGTTCGTTCCATCTCGTCCCATGTCCAACTTCTTGCCCCCTGTGTCGTCCCAGTGGGTGTCTTCGCGCCGCCGATCACTCTTGGCGTGATAGCTCTGTGTACAGCACGCCCTGCCTCGCGCTGCACGACCTTTACCAGCAGGTCTTCCCGCAGGAAAATTGGCTGCGGCAGCGCATCGTTCATTTTCTGCGCATAGGATAGGGCCGACAGAAGCGATGTTGCATAGGTAATAGAAATCATGAAAGTGACGTAGCTACCCATCAACATGAAAGGGAGAACCAGTCTGATTTTCTTGCGCAGGTCATCCATCTCATCTTGATCGGGTTGTCCTTCCTCGGTAGTTGTGTCATTCGTCGTTTCTTCCTGCTCCACCTGATCCAGATACGCCTGATCCATGAAGAACCACCGCGCCAATTTCCCCGGCATACTCGACGTGGTCATGCTGTACGCGACCACTACCATCAGAAGTAGAGAGAGCCCAGGCAGCACAACTGCCCTCAACCGGATACCACCCAGCAATGCGCGGTGTCCCCGCTTGACTCGTTGCAGCAGTTCCTGCTCCCGTATGTCGTGGCGTGCGCCGTACGCTGCATGTGCAGCGACGAGGCACAGACATACGGTGACTACCACTGCCAGTAACCGAACGGCAAGGGTGATGCCCTCCCAGAACTCTATTCCTATCAAACCGCATGCTAGAGCAAAGCCGGTGAGGAGAAAAGGTAAAAAGGTCGGTTTATAGAACGCTAATAGACCCTCTATTCCCTCCTTCTCCTCATCCTGCGTCGCTCGCCAATCGTTCCAAAGGGTGTTGTCGGAACCACATCGATTGCATTTTTCCCCGGCCTTGTGGTACCCTTTGCAAACGATGCATTCAGGCATGCTCCATTACCTCCCGCCCATTTGGGTCATCCAGCCGCACACACCACCGCCTTAGAATATCACAGATTTATCCCAAACGCAAATTCACGAAAAGCGGTTGACCCAGGTGCCGACCACGCCGTCGCCAGCCGCTAGCTGGCTGGGCCGCTGCTACACCAACTTACTGTGTCCAGAGCAGAGCGGTCCGCTGGTAGATGTGTCTCTGTTACAGGCACACTACCCGAACGGATCAGGCTGTATGAGGGCTGAGGTCAGTGGGGTGGCATCGGGTGTGCCAGGGGGCTTGGGCTGTGTGCTGGTGCGAGCAACCGGGTCACACCGGTGTCGTTTGAGGATGGAACTATCCTGAATCTCTGCGATGGCCAGATTGCCCTGCGCTAGATCGAACAGCGCTTTGAGCAGTATGGGATGGCTCTGGTGGCAGTGTTGTATCAGAGGGGATTGCTCAATCTGGAGTCTGCAGCCTGAGGCGATTGTAATTGGCGTAGGGGCCGGGCCAGATTTTTGACTTCCCGCAGTTCGGATATATCCTTCCTTGCCTCTAGCCATACGCGGAGCCACGGGGCCAGCAGCGCCAAACTGGCTGGGAGTAGCGTCACGCCTGCAAGATACAGCAGCTGTGGGTCGGGCCCGATGACGTTAAAGAGCCAGACTATCCCACTGGCGGGTAGCAGCAGCCACAACGCCGCCGCCATAGCAGTGTACTTCGGGGTTATAACGCATTTCGAGATTACCCGTTGCATTTCTTGACCTCCTTGCTCTTGACTCAGGTTCCGGCCGGCGCTGCAACTGTGGTGTAACACGGCCAGGGATGCACCGACTTGCTACAATGCTATATTAACAGCGACCCATTTCAAACACCGTGTCATGGAGCGTGTCAAAAAGCGTGTCAAAAACAGGTCCCCCACCACGCCATCCCTCGGCTCCACGCACTGAACTTGAAGAGTATCCCAACCTTATCCCGAGTGCAGATGCGCCAAAATGGGATTTGCAGCCCCTGACCGCCGATGCTATAATACCTTTGACCGCCTGTTCTGCAACCTGCCTTTTGGAGCAGCCATGCCTCCGCGAACACCGGATGAACGACAACCTAACGCCACATCCTCAGAGCCCTGGTGGAAGCACCATGGTTTCACGGAGAATCCTTTCGCGCTGCGGGAGGCCGGACGGGAAACCCGGTTGTCAGAGTACTTCGTGCACGGGCCGGATTACGACGCAGTAAAGGGATCTCCCGACGATCCCCAAACGACCATCGTTTTCGCTGCCCGTGGCTGCGGCAAGAGCGCCTACCGCCGGATGATCCAGACCTCTTGCCGGCCAGACGACGAAGAGAGTACCATCCTGGCCGTTCCTCACACGGAGTTCTCGGATGTTTTGAATGCTGCAGGCAACCCTGTGGACGTTGCCCTGGAGATGCACATTGAGGCGCTCCTGTGCTCAGCGGCTACTACGTTGCTACAGGAATTCCTACGTCGCCCCACCTCGTTCGATCACCTGTCGCTTGAAGGCCGTGCGTTCTTCAAGTGGTTCATTCACACCTATGCCCCCCGCACCCTACGTCCTCTCAATTTGATCGAGGAACTGAGGGCTACGGAGGAGTTCCCGGAGATTGAGGAGCGGACGATGCGGGATGCCACGCGCTCACACGAGTGGTTCCTGGAGTGGCTTGAACGTCCCCCGATGGACAGGAACACTCAAGCCCGTTTGCTCCTGACACTCTTGCGCACCCAATCTGTCTCTCCACCTGAGAAGACGGCGCGAAGCCCAGTCGCACTGGTACGAGAGTTCGTGGACCTGGCGCGCCAGAGCGGGCTCCAGGCACTCTATTTTCTCATTGATGGCCTCGATGAACTGAGGATGACCGCCTCTGACCCGGCCGCAGTCGCTGGCCTGGTGGCCCCGTTGCTGGCGGAACTTCCCCTGATGGAACTCCCGCACACCGCCTTCAAGTTCTTCCTGCCTGCTGAGGCAACGACGGCCCTGCACATGCGGCGTGATAGCCGGCTGGATCGCTTCCCCATCTACCATCTCACCTGGAGGGACACCGACCTGGAGCAGATGCTCCAGCTGCGGCTGAGGGCCTTCAACGAGCGCGGAATAGGCGACCTAGGAGCCATCTCGGAGGAGGATATCGCGAGCCGTGTTGACCGGGACCTGGTCGAGATGGCTTATGGCTCTCCCCGCCGGCTGCTGATGCTGGGAGACGCGCTGTTTGCGGCTCACGCCGCCCGGTCGGGGGCCGGGCTGCTACTGAACCAGCAGGATTGGGAAGAGGCTTGCCGGAACTTTGAGCGCATCTTCGGCCCGCTGGTGCCGCCGCTGCGCGTGGATCGGGAGATGGGCAAAGTCTTTATCGGCGATGAGGAACTTCCATCTCGCCTTTCCCCTATGGAATTTGGATTGCTCGAGTTCCTGTACCGGGCTGGGGGGGGGCTGTGCAGCCGTGACAAAATCTCCTATGACCTGCATGAGCGCCCTGAATATGGCGTCATCAGCGATGAGGCGTTCGATTCCCTTGTCCTCCGCCTGCGCCGCAAGATCGAGCGCCATCCCAAGCGGCCCGCTTATCTGATCACCGAGCGGGGAATGGGCTACCGGCTGGAGAACATCGGTTGACCGGAGGAGGTGAATGAGAATGCCCGATGCAGCCTCGACCGTGGATGCTTCCCCAAAACCTCCTTACCGCCTGTCAGCAGGGCCGGGCATCCTGCTCATCGTCGCGACGTTAGTCGTGTGTGGCATCGGATACCTGTCATGGCAGATCCTCGTCGTCCCGTATCAGCAGGTCGAAGTCACTGATCCAATGCCACTTGGGCCCGTGGTTGATGGCTGCCAGCCCCGGATCCAGGTCGAGTATCCTGTCTGGCTGAGCTTGGACGATCAAGGTGTACAGCAGGCCAAGCGTATCGTGTTCACACTGGACTGTGACAGGCCGCTCACGCAGATTGTTCCCGTTACCTTTGAAATCACATCCAATCCATCTGGGTGGATACGCTTTTTCGACGCACAGGGGGAGGACATATCGCCTAACCTGGTGGCTGAGGTGCCCCCTGGTGGTCAGAGCCGCGTGTCCCTGTATCCGGAATGTCTGAATCGACCAATAACCCCGACTCGTCTGCTCACCCTTACCCTCACTCTGGCTTCTGCCTCAGTAACCGAACCGGCTGCCTCTTTCACCATTGAACTGGAATCTTATGTACAAACGTTTCTGCGCCACGTAGTCAGCAGTGCACTAGGGCCGCTTTCGGCCGGGCAGCTGACCCTGCTGGGCTCGCTGGGTGCCTTCCTCTGGCACTGTTGGAAGACGTGGAACGAAAAACAGCGGGAATTCAGCAGCCTGTATGAGAAGATGCGCAAAAATAAGGGCGATCTTGCAGCCCTGCGTGAACTGTACTCCCGCTACCAGGGACTTCAGGGGGTCTTTCCTTTCAACATCATTAATCGGGATCCCCGTATTGAGAATCTGCTCTGCACTGTCGAGGCCGAGGAACGTGTGCGTTGTGTGGTTGAGAGCCTGGAGAAGAACGATTTTGAGACAGCGCGCGAGTGGGATTGCCGCTTGTTCGCATGTGACCGCACGCACTGGGCCATTCCTGTGCTGGGGTGCCTCGTCAATCTGCTGGCTGATGACTCCGCCCCAGACCCCCAAAAGTGCCTGGAGCAACTGCGTAGGGGGTGGGACAAGGCCGAGCCCAGGTTGCGCTGTCATATGGTCAGGGCGCTCTCTCGCATCCCTCTCGCTGGGGCTCACAAGTTTCTGAGGGAGAAAGAGGGTGATCCAGACCTGGGCGTGCGTATCGAGATCGCCTGGGCTTTCTCCAGAGTGAAGCGCCCTCCAGATTTGGATGAGCGCTTGCGGCGGCTTGTAACCGCATCGTTGGACGAGTGGCTCCACACGCTGGGGGAGCCTCTGGAGGTTCGCGATCCGTTCGGAGAAGCCATTGCCGAAAGTGCTTACCTCGTCGCCGAACCTTTCATCTGGGAGCATCCCCTGTACGAGCAGTTGTACATACCGGTAGCAATGGCTGTGCTCGCTCCGGCCGGCGGCGGCAAGACCACGGCTCGTCTGGCGCTCCAGCGCCGTTTCTGGGGTACTACGGACGCTTTCATGCTGGAATACACTGATTTCCACCTTATGATTGGCCGCCCTTCTCGGATCGCGGCTCGCCATCACGCGGCGGCGATCCTCCATTGTGCAGCACAGGCGGTATCGGGCCTTTTGCTGGATGATCCTCGAAGGCTGGCCTCTGTCCATGGTCACCGGGAACGACGGCTGATCCATAGTCTGCTGGTGAACCACCTTTCTGATCTCCACCTTGCTAGACAGTTGGATGTTACTTTGCAGGAGATCTTACCGTCGCCGGATGAAGAATGGCACAGCCTGCTGTCCGGGCGGCTGCCGGCCGAGGCTATGCGCGACCTGGTGACCATCGTGCGGGCACTCGGCTTCGGTGAACTATACCTCCTGGTGGACAGGCTGAACAATATGCCAGAGACACGGGACCTAGCTGTGGCCGAGGCGCTGTTGTGCCACCTGCTGAACGACCCTGCTTTCTTGGACGTGCCGCACCTGCACCTCAAACTGTTCCTGCCGACTGAGTGGGAAGAGTTCGTGGTCGGCTGTGGTGGCCTGCGCAGCGGGCGCGTGTACCTGCGACGATTGGAATGGGACGAAAAATCGCTCTCGAAGATACTCAGAGAGCGTCTCCAGGTCACCGGCGTGGAGAGCCTGAACCGTTTGGCTGTGGATAACATCTACCCGTCGGATCTGGACGCGGCATTGGCACGCGAGGCGCATGACTCGCCGCGCCGTCTGGTTGAACTGGGAGAGACCCTTTTGCGCCTGAGAGCGCTGGGCTGGGAAGAGGCTGACCGTGACCCATCAAAAGCCCGCCTGCAAACTGAGGATTGGGCTGCGATGCTGGAGTATGGCCTGCGCAGAGCTGCCGAAAGAAAGGTTGCTGCCGGGTAAATGTAAGCTAGGCGCAAGCTAAATGCCAGGTGGCTGTCATACGGTTGTCAGTCTGCTATGATATAATAATAAGGGGTTTAGTCAGGTCTGGCTTGATTGTAACTGGTGAGATAGCAGGCAGGTCATTATGGGCGGAAATTCGTTAACTAGGAGAATCAATGAACCCGATCATCGTTCCTGGTGTACCGGCACTGGGTTCTTATTCATTTCCTTATGACTCAGATAAGTTCGCTGCACGTTCCGGTGAGATTGAGTTAGTCTCTAAGAAAGTCTCTACTCGACAGATTGAAGGAGACCACCGTATCACTCGTCCTCTCGTCGAGTTCTACAGCGTGTTGGGCCAGGGCAAATCCTGGCTGCTCGCTCACCTGCGCGATAAATTCCGCCGCGCCCCCCAGGCGGTTTCCTCTTCATCCCTATACCGTCCTTCTCTTAGCGCGCTGATAGACCTGCGGACTTTCCCTGATCGGGAACATTCTCTCGCGCTCCTTCAGGCCCTGGCCAGCCAACTCCGCGAGCAACTTGATGAAGCAACAGCGGGTGAGTTGCCGATTCTCTCATCGGGTGAGCGCGTTGAGGCCACGGCCGAGGCGCTGGGTAAATACCTGCGCGGCCTGGGTGGATCACGGGTTCCCGTGCTGCTTTTTGATACTGCCGACCAGGCAGATGAGGAGTTCCTGGACTGGATCGAAAACCATCTGATCTACCAGGCTATCCGCGACGACAGCGTTGTCTTCGTCTTAGCCGGCCGCACACGCCTGCGCTGGAAAAAGTTCGAGGTGCGCCGGCGCGTGGAACCGGGAGAACTTCCCCCCTTCGACCGGCCCCAAACAGGCGAGCAGATAGAGCGGCTGAGGGGCGAGGAGCCGCCCGACGGGGTCACTACCGCGCTGTGGAATTATTCCTTCGGACATCCCCTCACCACGCGGGTGATCTACGACACACTCTGCCGGTTGAGCCCTGATGCTCCGCTGGATGCCGTAGAGACGCGGGAGACGGATGTCGCGCAGGAAGTGTATGGCCTGATCGAAAATCATTTTTTGAGCGTCGTGGCACAGTCGGAGTTGCGAGAACTGATATGGGATACCTGCGTGTTGCGCAAGTTCAACGTCGCGCACCTGCGCACATTCGCCGGCGATGAAGGTGCCACGCGTTCGGAGGCTTCTTACCTCAATGTCATCCGCCACCTGGTCGCCAGTACGCTGGTGCGCTGGAGTTCCGAGGATGGCGGATACGTGCTCGATCCGGTAGTGCGTCAGATTTTGGCGCGCAATCTGCAGATGCGGGAGCCAGGGCAATACCTGGGGCAGCACATGACGGCAGCCGCGATGTATGAGAGATGGATACAGGAATACCCACGCAACGCGGGGGACTTCCTGATCGAGTGGATGGTTCACCAGAGGGAAGTCTGGCAAGTGCAAGGGATGCCCGACGACGAGATTGCCTTACAGTTGGCCCAGGCGTTCCAGGAGCGGCTTGATCAACTCACAAAAGAGCCACGGGTACAGTGGGAGTTACCGGACGTCGCCCGCACGCTGGACGAACGGTTGCTGAGGCGAGAGGATGCGGGCCTGGTGATTGCCCTCAGCGGGTTGCAGAAGGCTGCCCGGCCGTTTGTTGCCCAGTATGTCTGATGCTGGAGAACCTGCCGCATCTGCTCTACCAGCCGACCCATCGCCTCCGGCGGTGGGTTTTTGTTGTAACAAGTGGCGGAAGTGCTAATTCTGCTTGACATATGCCCCTCTTTTGTCGTATAATAATGATATGCTGTAACACCTTGCCAGGCGTCGTCAGACTTGACAGAGAGCATAGTATTCGACGTCAGGCCGCTACTTACTCTCCAGGAGGCTACAGTGAGCAAAACCTCGGCCATTGTTCCAAAGACGCGCCGTCTCGTCGGCCGCGAAGCCGAAGAGCACATCCTGCGCCAGGCCATCGAGGCTGATGGCCTGCGCGTCGTTTATATTACCGGGGAGGCCGGCCTGGGCAAGACCCGCCTGCTGGAATACCTCCCCGCCATCATTGATACCTGCCGCAACCACGACGAGTGCCTTTGGTGCGGGAACATTGACCTCTACGACCCGGAGAAACACAGCAACAGCGGCATGGAGGCAGCCATCGCCGGTGCGCTGGATCCCGAGCGGGAGGCATTTGCCACCTACTGGGATGGACGTAAGGAGTTCGAGCGCCAGCGGCGCGCTGGAGCCGATCTGTACACTCTGGAAAAACTGCGTAAGGGCCTGATCGAGAAATTCGTGGAGGACCTTAACGACGTCGGCCGGGAGAAGCGCGTCGTCGTCGCCCTGGATACCGTCGAACTCATCCAGTACGAGAGTGACATCGTACAACAGGTGTGCGGCATTGAGCCACAGGGCATCGAGGTGCGCGAGTGGCTGACGCTGAACCTGCCTCGTTTAGAGAACGCCGTCTTCGTCCTGGCCGGCCGGCCCAGGCCTGAACTGGCGGAAGACCTGCAAAAGACATTCGGCGAACAACTGATTGAGATTCAACTGCGGCCGTGGCCTGAGGAGGAGCAGACCCTGGCCTACTTCGCTGCCGTGGAGGAGGAGGAACTCCCTGCCGCCCGACGGAGTGCGCTGAGTGAGATGTCTGAGGACTGGCGGCGGATGGTGCATCACTACACTGGCGGACACCCGCTCAAGGTGACACTTACCATCGAATTGCTGCTGATGAATCTGCCGCTGCCACCGGTCTTCAGCGAACCCCCGCCGGCCGATATCCAAGAGCGAATGAAGAAGGAGTTGGTCGAGGGACTGATGGAAGCGGGAGATGAGCCAGCGACCGCGCTGCGCTACATGGCGGTGGCCCGCAAGGGGATGGATGCTGCGCTGTTGCACCACCTGTTGGGCGACGAGTGGCCAGAGCAGCGCTGCCAGCGCGTGCTGCAGGACTTGCGGCCCTGGTCCTTTGTCAAAACACGACCAGGCACTGACCTTTTGTTCCTGCACGACGAGATGTACGATCTACTGGAGCGATACGCCCCGGTGCCCGACCGTTACCAGGCGGCCACGCGCATTGCCGATGCCTACGAGGAACACATCAGCGAACTACTGGCGGATGACACCAAAAGGCAGCGGCAGGTACTGCAGGTGGAGCAACTGTACTACAAATTGCTGGCAAACCGAACAGCCGGGTACGCCGGCTACACCCGGCAGGCGGCCGAAGCCATCTTCACTCACGAGGCCGGCTTCGACATGTCATTGCGTGACGAGATGTTGCGCTTCTTCAAAGACCACGGTTCGCCGGTCATCTGGCAGCGCATCAACCGCGACAGCGCCGCGCTGTGGGTCGAACGATATAACGCTATGGGCCTCCACGAGCGAGCCTACCGGGTGGCCGCCGACGTCCTGGCCAGCGACCACTCTGACTTCCGGGGCGGGCGTGATGACCCGTTATTCATGGCCGCGCTACTCTCGGGACAGGGCACCGCGCTGGCGATACAAGGCAGGAGACTGGATGAGGCGGCACAGTTGTTGCAGTACGCCATTGCCAGACTGGAGCCTGTCTCCATTCCCGGCGAAGAACGGAACCGGGCGCGCATCCTGGGAAGTGCATACAACACGCTGGGATACGTCTGTTTCGTGCAGAAGAGGTACGACGCGGCCATCGGGTCGTACGCGAGGGCACTGCCCCACCTACGGCAGGTGGAACTTGGGGCTCACCTGGCCGACGCCGAAAAGAATCTGGCCCGCACCTACAGCCTGATGGGCCGGCATCGCGAAGCGGTGGTACTGTGTGATGACAGCATTGAACTGTTCCGTCAAGCCAACAATCGCTACGGTGAGGCCTACGGCCTGAATGTGCTGGGGCAGATCCGCACCGACATGGAGCACTTCTACCGGGGCTACATCCACTCCCGCGCCGCGCTGCGCATCTTTCGCCAGTTGGAGCACGGGCGCGGCATCGGTCTGGCGCTCCACGCCCTGGGCGAGGCGACCCGCAAGCGGGCCACCTTCGAGGAGTACACGCTCGGCGAGGCGGAGGAACTGTTCCACGAAGCGGAAAAGTACCTGGAGGAAGTACCGGAATATCTGATCGAACCGCTGCGGCTGGCCTACGCCCGCAACGAACTGGGGTGTGTCTACCGGGACTGGGCCATCGTTCGCCAGCGACACAACAGGGACTTTGCTGAACTCGTAGAGCAGGCCAGGAAGCATCTCCTGGAGGCCGCAGACGTTGCCGGAGACACGCCGGAGTGGCACACTCACGAGGCCGACTGTTACGAGGACCTGGCCCAGGTAGAGTTCATTCGTGGCCCGGAGGGGTATGCGGAGGCGCTGAAGTGGCTGGATAAGGCGGAGGGCAGTATTGAGCCACAATATCGAATCACGGCACGGGGGCTTCCCAGGATTGAGGAGCCGGTGCAGGGCTACTGGGTTATGTTGGGCAAGATCGAACTGCTGCGCGGGCACGTCGCTTTCGCCACAGGTCAGGAGAAAGAGAATGTAAATCAGAATCCGGATCCTGACTACCAGGAAGCGATCCGGCACTATGTCCTTGCCACTTCTTACTTTGAAGCCTTCTCACCGAAAGCGCACGAGTTGAATACGACGCTGGACAGTATGTACGACCGGCTGCGTAAACTCTTGGCCCACCAGTTGGCCTACTTGCGCAAACACGCCGAGGGCGTTGCCGGGGACTACAATCTCGACGCAACTCGTTTCCTGGACATGTTCGATAGTACCCTGGGGGCCATCTCGTTGCTCAGCCGAGAGGAGACATTATGAAACCTGCTAGCAGTGGCAAGATTGAGACCAGTGCCTCCTATTCATCTCAAGCGCTCTCGCTGTTCCAAGTGGAGGGTATGCCAGCGTCCCAACCCCCTGTCGTTGAACTTATGGCGGAGGGCGATGACTGCAAATATCCGGCAAGACCGGAGCGCACGCTGGATACGCAATGTGGCGACTGTTGAATAGTCGCGGGGAGCAGGTGTGGATCTCCTCACTATCATCGGCATTTCAGCAGCCATCGTCGGAATCATTGCCGGCGTTGTACAGGTGCTGGACTATCTGCAAAAGCGACGAGCGACCGCCCAACAGCGGAGAGCCACGCCCATAACCTCAGCGGCACCCCTGGAGACCACCTCCGACCAGACCGTGCTCTCCACTGTTCAACCCGAGGGACCGCCCATGGGCAATGCTGTTTCCACCGAAGCAACTGTCTCCGTTGTCCCAACCCGGCATCCTCTCGCTATCCCTGCTGCCGTTGAAGATCCCGTGCCGGATGAGCCAGGGCAAGATATCGAATCTATCCTGCAACGCATCGAGCAACTGGACCAGTATACCAACGAAGTCCTGGCCCAGATTGCACACGATGTACGGGAGGGCAAATGCGTCTTCCTGATTGGGGCAGGGTGCTCGGTTCAGGCCGGGATGCCCAGCGGCCGTCAGTTGACCCGCTTGCTCAAGGAACATGCCCGCTGGTCGTGTGAGAGCAGCCGATTGCCTGATGTAGCACAAACCTACGTGGATCAGAGGCGCCGTGGCGACCTGGAGGCGATCATCTACCGTGCACTTAAGGATAGAGAAAGGGCCAGGGGCTCCCCCACTATCAGGCCGACGTTTGCTCATCAAGCCTTAGCGCGCATTGTCTCTCTGTCACCTCACATGATGGCCATTCTGACCACCAACTGGGATAGGCTCCTGGAGCAGGCACTGGATGAGGAGCCCGTGGCCTACACGACGGTGGCGTCGGACCAGGCTGTGGCGAGCGCCGACTCGAAGCGCCTCAGAGTGATCAAACTGCACGGCGATGTCGAATCACGAGAATATACCATCGCCCGTGAGGACTTTGCCCATTATGCCGCTAACCACCCACGCCTGGTGGAACTCTGGAAGGAGTGTCTGCGTAACTGTACCCTGGTGGTCGTTGGATATGGGTTGGAGGACCGGAGTTTCCTGGATGTCTACCACATGGTATTGGATACACTGGGAGGCAAAGACGCCGCCAGACCCTTTTACGTCGTCTTGCCCTACACCCACCGCGAAAAGAGGCGGCACTGGCGGGAGAGGATGGGCGTCAGTGAGTTCATTGACCTGGACGCGGACACTTTTACTGTGGCCCTCTACTGCCAGATCAACGTCTTCGCCAACCGGCAAGGTGAACTTGACCTGGTTTATCGCTTGCTGCAGGCGCTGGATGTGGATGGCCGGTCCAAAAGGATCGTCGAATTCTACGGCGTCCCCGGCATCGGCAAGACCAGCCTGTTAGAGCGTGTTCGGGACAAACCCGATACCATACCTGCAACGCTCATTCGCCTGGGCGAGCAGTGTTTTCAAGGCCAGGTTGCTCGTCAGGCTATCCTGGCCCAGATGTCCACCGATCTGGCCATTGGCGAGACTGGAGACGAGGAAATCTTTGTGCGTCGTCTGTCCCCCTATCAGGCGATCCTCCTGTTTGATGCGACCGATCAGGCTGACGAGCAGACCTTGAGATGGCTTGGCGACTTGCTTTGCCGACTTCCCAGGGCATTCGCGATCTTTGCTGGCCGCCGGCCGTTATTGCATACCTGCTGGCGTGGGTCAGCAGCGCTGACGAGAGAACTCGCTCGCCCGCGCAGGCTTGGTCCCTTTGCTGTGGCCGATGCCAGGCAACAGATCGAACGCGAGTTATTCTGGGATCGTGCTCTGGCCGAGTACCTGTACGACCTCACGGGGGGGCATCCGGGCATCATCCGCGAGGCCCTCCAGTGGTTGAAGGACCAGCGCACCTCCCCCGGCTGGTCAGCGACGCTCCGTGACGAGCGGCAGATGGGACTGCTGCTGGAGGAATGGATAGACCGGTGCATCCTGGACAGTGTGGAACCGGATCTCGGGTCTATCATCAAACAAGTGGCGGCCCTACGGTCCTTCTCACCCGGCGACCTGCGTCTAATCTTGCCCGATGCACAGGGACAGCCAGTGGGGTACTTTGACAGGCTGATCAAGGAGCGGCTGGTACCCAGCGGGCTCGTTGACTGGCAGGGGCTGAAAGTGTACCGGCTGGATCCAACTGTGCAACGGCTAGTCCTGCATAGCGTCAGGCTCAAGTCTCCCCAACAGTTTGCAGAAGTGTGCCGACGGATTCGACGACTGTATGACACGTATGTCGAAAGTCACCCTGAGCGTTGCGGTCAGTTTGTGGTGGAGAAACTATATCACCTGGCCTCTGAGGGCTACGCCCTGGAGTGGTCAAATGATGACCTGAGGGCCGCTCTGCTTCGTGCGCTTGAAGCCGACCTGGCCCGCGCAGATGAGGCGAGTGTGGCCGAGGACGTGCGAGAAGTGCTTGAGAACGACGTTGAGTTGCAGGAACTTATGCCGGAGGTCTACCCTGACTTGCTCCGGTCAGCCAGGCAAATGTCTGAACAACTTGTATCAGGCCAATTGGAGGTAGGCCCGTGATCGAACTTGCTGTCTTCCCGGGTGCCTTACGTACCAGCAGGCTGGTCGGTCGTGCGGAGGAACTGACCGCGATCCAGTCTGCAATTGAGGCCGAGGGCACGCTGCGCGTGCTGCATTTCGTCGGTGATGGGGGCATTGGCAAGACGCGCCTGCTGGAGGAGATTCCCAACCTGATCGCGAACTCGGGCAAACCCGATACCTGCCTATGGGGCGGGATCATAGATCTCTACGACACGGCTACCCATAGCCATGCTGGCATAGAGCGAGTGATTCTGGAAGCACTTGACCCAGCCGGGGAGAAATTTGAGGGCTGCCGGACCGCAAGAAAAGAGCACGCACGTTTGCGCCGCAGCGGTGCGGAAGCCGAGCGCCTAAACCGCCTTCGTATCCAGTCGTCGGCCCTGTTCGTCGAAGAGTTCAACCGACTTTCAAATCAAAGACGTGTGGTGCTGGCCTTCGACACTGCGGTGTCCATGCAGTACGAAAGCGACTTGGTGCAGGAAATCTGCGGGTTGGGCTTCGGTGATCTGGAGGTCCGGTCGTGGCTGCTGGATCAACTGCCGCGTTTACAGAACGCCATCTTCGTTATTGCCAGCCGGCCCCAACCACGCCTGGTGCGAGACGTGAAAGAACGTTTTGGACGAGAACCGTACCTGCTTGGACCGTTCAGCGAGGATGAGACAATTGACTACTTTGACGCTCTGGCCGAACTGACGGAGGTCGGCAGCGTTGACCTGGAAACTCGGCGTGTGATCCATCGCTATTCGGAGGGCTGGCCGCTTCTGTTATCTCTCATCATTGAGGTGATGGTCAGCGCGGCCCCCTGGCTTGAAGAGTTCAACGCCCCTCTGCACGAGTTGGAGGCCAAGAGCGAGGAGGAACTGGCATCAGTGCGCAGAATCTTCGAGCAACGGCTGGTTGACAACATCCAGAGGCTGAGCAGTGACGTGGCAATTGCTCTCCCTTTCTTGGCGTGGGCACGGCGAGGGATGAATGCAGAATTGCTGGCGCGACTGACAGGATGGTCTGCGAAAGAATGTCGGCACGTGTTGGCCGAACTGAAGCGCTTCTCTTTCGTCAAGACTCCGGCTGGGACTGAACGGGTCTTCCTGCACGATGCTGTATATGACTTGATGGACCGCCATGTGCTACAATATCTGGTCTCGGACAGAGAGCGGGTCTGCGAGGAGACCGTCCGATACTATGACGAGCATATTGAGAAAAGAGCGAAGAGAGCAAAAACAGGTGCGGAAGTGGCCGCGCTTATGGCAGAGCGTCTCTATTATCGGCTGCTGGTTGATCCCAGGAGCGGTTACGCTGAATATAGCCGCCTGGCAGACGAAGCCATCTTCCGGAACGAAGTTGGTCTGGACATGGCACTCCGCGATGAGGTATTGCGTTTCTTCAATGTCGAAAGGAATCCCATATTTGCCGTGCAGTCCCAGCGTTACTATCGCCTGACCCAACAGCGGCTTGACCCCGACAGCGCCATTCGCTGGGTGAGACGCTACGTGGCGCGGGGGCAGTATGCCCGGGCGGTGGATGTGGCGCGCAGGATACGTTCTGTTGACCATCCCCATTTCCGCGCTGCCGGGCCTTTCTTCGAGCCTTCCCTTGCCATTGATGAAGGTACGGCTCTGGTGCGGCTCGGTCGGGACGTATCTGATGCTATAGAGATGCTTAAGGGTGCTGTCGCGCGTCTTGAAGAGATTAGCCCAACTGACGAATACAAGATTTGGAGCCGTGACCAGTGTCTTGGCAACGCCTGCAATACCCTGGGGTATGCCTACAAGATGCAGAAGAAATATGACGCTGCTGTCAGGTGGTATCAGAGGGCATTACCCTACCTTCGCCGGGCCAGACTTGAGGCCCACTACGTCGATGCAGGAAAGAACCTTAGCCGGGTGTACGGGCTACTGGGAAGATTTACAGAAGCGGTAACGCTGTGCGAAGACAGTCTGCGGATTTTCAGCGAGACAGGCAACCGGTATGGCGAGGCATATAGCCTGAACGTGTTGGGACAAATTCGCACAGATATGGGCCACCCCTATCGAGCCTATCTCCGCTCACAGGACGCCCTGCGGCTCTTTCGAAGCCTGGACAATAAGCGTGGGATTGGTCTGGCATGTACTGCCCTGGGAGAAGCGGCGCGCAAGTGGGCAACCTTCGAGTATCATTCGCTCGAGGAAGCGGAGCAATTGTTCCGTGAAGCCGAGGGATACTTGAAGGAGGCATTGACCATCTTCCCAGAGCAGGTCGTTGAGCCGCTCAGAGCAATGGCGGCACGCAACGAGTTGGGGTGCGTGTATCGTGACTGGGCAGCGGTCTACCGGCGACACGGGCTGGCCCCCGCGTCCCTGGAACAACGGGCAAGGAAACAACTGAATCGCTGCCTCGCGGAAGCCAGTCCAGAGTGGCGGATGGAACTGGCAGACAACTGCGAAGACCTGGCCGAGGTTGAATCTGCCCGTGGACCAGAAGGGTACGACGAAGCACGGGTCTCCTTGAATTGTTGGGAAACTTGACAAAAATGCACCTCCCAGGCAAAG